>JAOZSG010000005.1:0-19746 GCA_029939785.1 Fidelibacterota bacterium
GACAATAGGAATAAATTGCCTATATGGAAAATTATTCCTTACAAATTACTTCTTTAATAGAATTATTATAAAAAAATTATATGTTAATCTTGACAGATTCGTAAAAAGTGTTTTTTAACCGCTATGCTTCACAATGTTTCGCATAACACAGCAAGGCTCGCAAAGGACGCAATGATTAATTTACTAAGAATCAAATGGTTAAAATTATATTCCTTTGCGGTCTTTACGTTAAAAAGCACTATTTATGATTTCATCAAATATGATAGTTTCGTAAAAATCTAATTTCACTACCGAGGACACAGAAATGATTGTTAAAAATCATAACATTACCTCTCCCGTTATCAACCCGTCAGTAAGCGGATCTTCACCGGGTTAACAACGATCTCTACTATGCTGTGCAAAACATTATGAAGCATAGCAGTTTGCTTTTGACTTTATATAAAATCATCAAATCTTCACTGTTATTAAATGATTTATAGCGTCTAAATCCGTTAAAATATGACAAAGGATATGATAATATTTCAACACCTAAAATACTTTTTAAGAATATATCAAATATGGCATAAATTTTGACAACAGAGTTTTACTTATTCGTTAGAATGATTTTGTTAAAATATGTCAGATAATTAAGATTTTCAAGGAAAATGAATGGAAAATATTGAATATATTGAAGAGTTTAAAAATAAAATTATTAACTTACAAAATTTGCCTACTCTTCCTATAATTGCAACAGAAATATTAAGAATTACACGAGAAGATAAATTATCTGTAAATCAAATTTTACCAATTATTGAAAAAGATCCTCCATTAGCTATGAAAGTACTCAAAATTGCCAATTCAGCATATTATGGAATGAGAAGTAAAACAAAATCCTTAAGACATGCTATTGTTGTTATAGGATTATCACAACTTAGTAATATCGCCCTAGGTTTTTCTGTTATTAAACGATATGATAATCAATCTGGAAATGCAGATTGGAAAAAGTTCTGGATTCATTCAATTGCTGTTGGCTATTTGTCTGAATTAATAGTCGAGGAATTGGAACTGAGTATCAAAGATAATCCCTATATTCTTGGACTTCTACATGATATTGGAAAACTTGCATTTAATACTTTAGAATCTGAAAAATTCAATGAAGTTCTTGACATTGCAAATAAAGAAAATCTGGAGCATTGTATAATTGAAAAACGAATATTTGGTGTTGATCATACACAAGTTGGAAAATGGATTGCAGAAAAATGGAAAATGGGTGAAATACTAATTAATACAATTGCTGATCATCACAATCTGGATGTTGAGGATTCACAATCCAAGCTTTGTGCTGCTATAATAAATACAGCCGATTATATTTGCAATTATAAAAACATTCGTTTTGGAATAGATTTTGACATAAAAATGCAGGATGATTTAGAAGGCTGGAAATATTTACAACAAACAGCCTATAATATAGAGGATTATAAACTTAAAGAATTTATAGATGATATTGAAGATCAACTAACTTCTATTATTGAAATGGTAGAATTAATACAAACATAAAAATGGGAGATGTTTAAATGATTGATAATAAAGTTTTATTTGTTGATGATTCCCCAACAATGAGAAGAATAATCAAAAACACATTAAAAAAGATTGGTTTCAATGATTTTATTGAAGCTGAACATGGTATAGATGCTCTTGAAAAATTAGAGGGTGAAGATGTTGGTTTGATTCTATCTGATTGGAATATGCCTGAAATGAACGGAAAACAACTTGTTGAAGAATTAAAAGGAAATGATAAATATAAAAACATCCCGATTATTATGATAACCACTCGTGGTATGAAAGAAGATGTGATTACTGCAGTAAAAATGGGTGTAGCCGGATATGTTGTAAAGCCATTTACTCCGGAAATATTAAAAGGTAAAATTCAAAAGGCTTTACAAAAATAATTCTTATTCCAAGACTCTAAAAAGGGAGATAGTAAAGTGAGTGATATTTTTAAAAAAATCGAAGAAATGCAGGATTTTCTGAGAATTGGAGATGAAGTCATCCCATTTTTAGGGGATTTATTTAAATTTATTCAGGATGTCATGCCTTTAATGAATGAAATTCAGTCATCTTTCACAGACAGCTCAAGTAAAATTCCAGATGCAAAAGACAGATTACAAGATGTAACAGACGCTACGGAAATGGCAACCCAAGAAATAATGGATAAACTTGATTCTATTAATGATGGATTAGATAAAATATCTGAAAGTGTCCCAGATGAAACAAAAAAAGAAATTGATAATATTCAAAATGATGTAATGGATATTACTTTTGCTCTTCAGTTTCAAGATATTACTTCACAAAAGCTTGAACATGCCGGCAGAATAATGCAAGCAATCAATGAAAAATTTGGAAAACTTTCAAAAGCAACAGAAGCAGTAAAAGTAAAAACAAAAGTTGGTAAACGAATAATGGCAGAGTTATCATTACAATCTGATCCTGAAAAAGTCAATAAAGAATCAACAGAATTCAATGAAAAGACAAAAGATGTTATAAGAGAAAGTGCTGATTTTTCTCAAGATGATATTGATGCTTTATTTGATTAAACCTGGAATTATTAATTATGTCAATTAGATCCCAAAAGGATAATAAAAAATCAATACAAATTTTTGATACAAATATTATTAAGAAAAAATTAATTGAACTTGATGCTCCCATTTCTGTAGGTGGTGAAAAAAATATTCACAAATATTCTTCAAAAAATTCTATAAAAGATATAATCGAACCAATTATAGAAAATGACGAAATAATAGGAGTTTTACATCATTGTTCATGTGGCAAAACAACAGAGATTCATTTTGATTATTAGAATAGTTTTAAGGAAATAATTTTGTCTAAAGAAATGAATGAGATAAAAATTAATATTAGTAATAATAAGATGGCAGCAATGATTTCTATTAATTATGTTGATAATAAATATCCCTCTAAATCAGAAATTTTAGATGCTGCAAAGAATGCAGGTGTTATTTACGGTATCGACAAAACTATAATTGATCAAATAATATCTGCAAAAAAACCTGTTAATAATGTTATTTTTGCTAAAGGAAAAATTAACAATAAAGGAGAAGACGCACAGCTTATATGGCATATTGAAATTGATATTAATGACGCAAATGTAACAATAAATGAAAATGGAAGAGCCGATTATAAAAGAGGAAAAATTTTCAAACATGTTAATACCGGCGATGATATTGTATCAATACTCCCTCCAAGTTATGGTAAAGATAATTTATCCGTAACTGGTGAAAATATATTACTACCTGGTAATAAAATTGAATTACCAATAGGTGAAAATGTTGGAGTTAGTGATGATGGCTTAACAATATTTGCACAAAAGAATGGTTATGTGGAATTAAAAAATGGAAAAGTCAATATCACAAATGTATATCAAATTGACGGTGATGTTGACTACTCAACCGGAAATGTAAAATATGATGGAAAAGTAGTGATAAAAGGAGACGTTAGATCAGGTTTTAGGGTAGAAGCAACAGATTCGATCTTTATAGATGGAGATGTTGAAGCAGCTGATATTCATTCTCTAAATGGAGATATTATTATTGGAATGGGGATATTAGGAAAAAATAATGCAAATATTCTGGCTGGTGGTAGTTTAGATTGTGGTTTTATACAAGATGCAAAAATTAAAATAAAAAATGATATTACAGTGAGTCATTATATTATTAATAGTGATATTTATTGTGGTGGAAAAATAAAATTACTCAAAAATGAAGGACTAATTCGAGGTGGTAAGATATATAGCGAAAAAGGTGTAGAAATTCTAAAAGCCGGATCAAAAAAAGGAATAGAGACATTTATTGCAATAGGACCTAATGAAGGTTCAAATGATGTATTAAATCTAAAAAATTTCTTGAAAAAGGAAGATGGATTATTTAGACAATATGAATTGTTATCTAAAAAAGAAAAGTTTTTGCTACTTCTAAAGGATCGAATTAAATCACTTTCTGCTGAAAAAGAACAAGAATTAAAAATTGTATCTCAAAAATTATTAGACCTAAAATCAGACATGGATGAAATTGATAGAAATAAAAAAGAAATATTGTGTAAAGAAAATACTTCTAAATTAAAAAATGCAATAATAGTTAGAAATAAATTATTTCCAGGTGTGGTAGTATCAATTGATCGGGAAGAGTTTTATTTTGAAAAATTATATGAAAATGTTATTATTTATCGTGAATTTGATAACATAATAATTGATGAACTCACATAATAAAATAGGTAAGGAACAATGAACAAAAGTGATGTAAAAATATTAATTATTGATGATGAGGAAATGATTGTTGATGAGTTTCTGTTTTTTCTTGATCAATTTGGATATAATGTTAAGGGATATTCTGATTCAGAAAAAGCAGCAGAAGTTATAAAAAAAGAAAAATTTGATATAGTAATTACTGATTTAAAAATGCCTAATGTTTCAGGAATGGATATCGCAAAAATTGTCCACGAAACCAATCCCGAGACAATAACATTTATTATCACAGGATTTGCAACAATTGATTCTGTTATTGAGGCTATTCAATATGGAGTATATGATTATATCAGAAAACCATTTAAATTTAAAGAAATTAAAATAAACATTGAACGGGCAGTAGAAAAAATAGTGCTTACACGCACAAATAAAATTTTGAATGAAAAAATTCAACAAATGTTATCATATATAACAACTCTTTATGATATAAGCTCAATATTATATCAACTTTCAGATTTTTCAATGGTAATGGATATGATTATTGACACAGTAACAGAAGGTCTAAATATTCCGGTATCTGCCCTTTATGTTTTAAACGAAAATAATAATAAATATGAAATAAAAAAACATCATGGACTAAGTAATAAATTTACCAAACAATATAAACTTACTGAAACTTCAATTATTAACAATTTAGAGATCGCCACATCTAAACCAACAATTTTTAGTGGATTAAACAATGGTTTCATTCTTGATGGACAGCAAGTTGAAGGTGTTGAAAATTTAGATGTAATGATTCTTATTCCAATAAAATATCAGAATAAAATATATGGATACTTAAGCGTATTTGATTCAAAAGAAGAGTATTTTTCACTTGATGAAGAATTAAAATTATTACAGATCATTGCTACTCAGGCTGCTCCTATATTTCAACAACATTACGAAATTAATGAAGATGATACAGGCAAAATAAAAAAATTAGATTCAATTGTAAAAAATATTATTGAAAAGAACATTCAAATCGCTCAAAAAGTAAATGGAACTGTTTCATTTGTTCAGATTAGATTAGAAAATTTAAATCAGTCAGATAATATTGTAAGTTATTCATCAATTAAAAAGAAACTTGAAAAAATAATAATTAATGAATTCAATCAGGATATAGAAATTATATGGCAATTTTATGATACTTTATTATTAATTGTTCCGGAAGGTGATCCTGTCTCCACTGATTTATCTACTACACATATTCGAACAAAATTAGAAGAACTTCATACTTTTAAAGATGGAAAACCTGAATATAGTCTGTCATATTCTAGCCTATCATATCCAATGGAATATAAATCTCCCGTAGAATATATTAAAATATTATCGGAAAAACTTTTATACTCAAACGAAGATTCTGTTAATTAATTATTAACAATAATAAAGTAAATAATATGGAAAAAACCGGTAGAATGCTAATAGTTGACGACAATTCATCAATTCTTGAAGTATTAAAGATAGGTCTGGATGGTAATAATTTTGATATAGATGCTTTTGATAACGGAGAAGATGCTCTACATGTATTTAAAAAAAATAAATATAAATTTGCATTACTCGATATACGACTACCCGGAATCAGCGGATTGGAACTTACTAAACAGATTAAAAATATTGATGATAATGTCATTATTATACTTATGACAGGTTATCCTGATATAAATAATGTTATTGAAGCTCTCAGAAACAAAGTATATGATTATATAATTAAACCATTTAAATTGGCTCAAATTATGGCAATTATTGAAAGAGCTGAGAATACTCTTGAATTGATAAATGAAAATAAAAACTATTTAAAAATTATAAAAAAATTAGAAAATGAAAATGAAAATTTAAGAAATAGAATAAAAAAATTAGCACCAATGGAATATAAGTTTCCTCGAACAATAAGTACAAAAGATTCAATAAGTCAAAAAGAGGTAATTAATTCATATACGAAACATCAGGATGATTCGTTACTTTCATATGATAATGATGAAAATTAAAAAAAAGGAATAATGGAGGTCAATATTCATGATACGTTTATTAGTAGTAGATGATGACTACAGTATCAGAACAATAATGCAGGAGGCATTTTCTGAAAAAAAATATAATGTGAAAGTATGTGAGAGCGGAGAACAAGCTTTAAATATAATAAAAAAACAGGAATTTGATCTGGTAATCACTGATTTAATGATGGATGGAATATCCGGTTTACAACTTATGGAAGATGCACTTAAAATTCAGGAAAATCTTGGTTTTTTAATTATCACTGCTTATGGAACTATTAAAACAGCTGTTGAAGCACTTCAAAAAGGGGCTTATGATTTTGTCACTAAACCTTTTTCAATATCACATATTAAATCAAGAGTAGATCGATTTATTGAATTTGAAGGATTGAAAGAAGAAAATCGGAAATTAAAAAAGAAATTATCCTTTGAAAAAAAATTCAATAAACTTGTTGGTAAAAGTGATGGGATGAAAATGATCCATGAACAAATAGAAATTGTTGCAGATAGTGATGCTCCAGTATTTATACAAGGTGAAAGTGGTACAGGGAAAGAACTAATTGCACAGGCTGTTCATGATAATAGTAATCGAAGAAATCAACCTTTTATAAAAGTTAATTGCCCTGCAATTCCTGAAACGCTATTTGAGAGTACACTTTTTGGTCATGAAAAAGGAGCATTTACAAGTGCTATCAGGACATATAAAGGTCTTTTTGAAGAAGCAAGTGAAGGAACTCTCTTACTGGATGAAATTTCAGAAATGCCAACATCAATGCAGGCTAAACTTTTAAGAGTATTACAGGAAGGAAGAATAACCAGAGTTGGCAGTGCCAAAGAAATCCCAATCGATGTAAGGGTTATAGCAACAACCAACCGTGATATTCAGGAAACCATAAATGAAAAGAAATTTAGATCAGATCTTTTTTTCAGACTAAATGTATTTCCAATTGTGGTTCCTAGTTTAAGAACAAGACCAGATGATATACCAGTTTTAATGGATCATTTTATAAAAAAATTTAAAGATAAATATAATTACGAAAAAAAAGAACTTAGCAAAGAAACAATGGAAGTTTTATCCAGAAGACAATGGCCAGGAAATGTGAGACAGTTAGAAAATCTTGTTGAAAGAGCAATCTTATACTCAGGGAAAAAAGAATTTTTAACTCTCTCTCATTTTTCTCTCGAGCCTGATAATATGCAAAAAGAGACAGACTATTTTGAAGGAGGAATAGTTTCTATTGCTGAAATGGAGAAAAAACTTATTTTAAAAACTCTGGAAAAAACTAAAAATACTAGAACAAAAGCAGCAGATATCTTAGGAATAAGTGTTCGGACATTAAGAAACAAATTGAATCAATATAAAGAAGAGGGTGTTCCTATTCCCGGAGAAAATTGATAGTCAATTAATTTTTAAGGTTTAAGGTCATTTGGAAGATTTTCTCTATGACCTTTTTTTATCTCTTACAATAAATACTTTTAGATTGAGACAAATATTTTATTAATAAAACAAGTTGACATCTATTATTAATAATGATTAGTTTTTTACCGGTAAGTAAAAACGATTAAACAATGAGGTTTAAATGGAAAAAAAACGGGATACAAAGCGTAAAATTATTCAGGCAGCTCTTGAAATTTTTCCTGAATTAGGTTTTGAAAACACATCAATGAGACTAATAGCAGAAAAATGCGGTATAACAAAACCCGCTGTTTATTATTATTTTAAAAATAAAAACGAGTTATTTCAGGGGCTTGTAAGCATTGGACATGATCATTCAATTCATAGAATTGGTCAAATTGCGGAATCTGATATCAGCATTCAAAAAAAATTAACAGAAATATTATTAATGCGTTTTAAAGTTTTCCCTAAACATCCAAAGGTAAAAAAATTTATTGGTTGGACTTTTACTAATGGAGGGAAGTTTTTTGAAACTAATGACTTTTTAGAGAATATCGATGAATTTAAAAACATGTTAATTGATATAATTCAAACAGCAATTGATAATAAGGAACTGAGTAATAGTTTGAATGTTGAACATTTTGTAGCAATTATAATTGGAACTAGTAATTATTATTCAAAACAACATTTTATTTTTGATTTGCCTCCCTTAAGTCAGGAAAAAGCTGAAAACATCGTAAATATTCTACTAAATGGTGCTTTATAGGAAATACCTTTTGTATCAAAAAATTTTCCATAATATTTGTAGAATAATAGTCAATCCGGAATCTCAAATTGATTCAAATGACACTGTTTTTGATGAAAATATATTATATGAATATCTTCAATATCATCAAATTTCTTCATTTATTTATTATTATAAACAAGAAATCAGCAAAATATGTACTGGTTTAAGCAAACAAATTTTTGATAGGTGTCATAATGATTATTTACAAAATATCTATCAGGGTATGATCCACGAAAATTATTTAAAAAATAATATCAAATTATTAAAACAGAATAAACTTCCATTCTACATAATAAAAGGTATAGTATCTGCCAAAGAACTATACATCAAGGAAGAATTACGATCATATAGTGATCTGGATATAGTCATTCATAAAAAAGATTTAAAAAAATGGTTGAAATACTTATCATCTAAAGGCTTTGTAAGGACATTGGATCATTATACTGTTTTTCCAAATTCAATAATCAATAAGTATAATTTTTCTCTACACTTTATCAATGAAAAACCTAATCCAATTGCAATTGACTTACACCTGAATCTAAGCAATAAAATGCATCCCTTTCAATTTGATATTGAGGAGTTTATTAATCATTCCAGAAGTATTAACCTTACGGATAAATCGATTAATACATTTCAACCTGAATATTTAATTATTTTTTATTTATATCACTCATTTAAACACTATTACTTTAAAATTATATGGTTTATTGACTTGTATTTTGCATTCAAGACATATAATATCGACTTTGAGAAACTACATAAACTTTTAGTAAAATATAAGTTAGAAAAATTATGGCGATTGTTTTTGGAAATTAGCAGAGATTTATTTGGTGATATTCCATTTTCAAAGAAGGAAAAACTATTCACAGATTATATGAATCATAAACGTCATAAAATAATTAATTCCAAAACTATAATAAATGGAGAATTTCCATATAGTGAATCTATTAACAGGCTCATTTTGCCTTTATATTATCTTTCAAATCCAACAGATAAAATTAAATATTTGTTTCATCAATTTTTCCCTCCAAAAGAAACTTTGAGAGATTTTTATGAAAATCCTGATATAAAAATGACTCAATTAAATTATTTAAAATTCAGATTGAAAACTTTAATGACATTAACAAACAAACCACATGAATAATAATAATTTAGGAGAATTATTATTTTGAAAGATTCATAAAAAGTCATAAAAATTAATAACATATTCAAACATATTACAATCAGCAAAAAGCCACATTAATTACATTATTACAAGTTGTTTAGTATTAAACTTAACAACAATACAACACCATTTCTCGTCTGCAATCTATTTTTATTACTATTTTCTAATACAAACTATTAATTTTGAGATTTGTTATTTTTTATATAAATTTATAATTCAAAAATATGAAAGTATAATAATGAAAATAAAATTGCAAATATTCTATATATTAATAATAATTGGAATTCAATCCGATATTTTTCCTTGCACTATACCCGTTTTTAGATATGCTCAAATTAACTGGCAACTGGATTCATACAATTTGGATATAATCTTTTCTGATTCACTGAAAAAAGAACACATTAGATTATTAGACGAGTTAAAAGCAAAGTCTTATGAGGGTGATTCCACTATCAATATAAATATTAAATATGTTGATATTAACAAAACGTTTATAGACAAAAAAATAAACATTAATAATTTACCAATTTTAAATCTTTATTTTCCTAGAAGTAAAAGAAATAAATCAATTATATGGTCAGGTAAGCTATCTAAAGACAACTTGAATAATATTATCAATTCTCCTGCCAGATCTGAATTATTAAAATATTTAAAAAGTGAGAATGTAGCTGTATTTTTATTCCTCGAAAGTGGTAATGAAGAGTTAGATAAAAAATATTATTTAATTCTTGAAAAACAATTAAAAATATTATCTGAATCACTATCATTACCAGATTCCGCATTCAATGTAAATGGATTACCTATTACAGAAGTTGATAATCATTATTTCAAAATTAAGTTTTCTATAGTAAAAATTCCAAGAAACAATATTCAAGAACAAATTTTTAACAGTATATTATTAAAGACTGAACCTGATCTAAAATATTTTAAAAGTCCAATTATATATCCTGTGTTTGGAAGAGGTCGAATGCTATACGGTTTGGTTGGAAAAGGTATTAATATTAAGAATATAAAATACGCATGTAACTCTTTATTACAATGGTGTTCTTGTACTATTAAAGAAGAAAATCATGGGAATGATTTATTATTATTTTCAGATTGGCAAAAAAGTTTTGATACAATTCAATACATTTCTGAACCAATTCCTAATCTTTCCGGATTATCTGAATTTATTACAAAAGATACATTGCAAACTGAATATATAGAAAATATGCCTAAAACAGCACTTATAAATATTGAATCTAAGGACACAAATAAACAAAATATATCAGATAGTGATCTAAATGTTATATCACACTCAAAAAGTTTATCCTTAAAATCTTCAATAATATTAACTCTAATTATTTTATTCTTCTTAGTAGTCTTAATTACTCTAATAATAAAGAAAAGACAATGAATACTATCAATCTGATAATAAAAGAAATATCTCATAGAAAAATTACATTTTTCATTGCTCTATCATCGACAATATTATCAGTTGCAATTATTATTGGTTCCATAACTGCTTTAGACATTTTTAATATAAATACTGAAAAAGTAATTGCTACAAAAGAAACAGAAACCAAACAACGTATGGAGAAATTAGAAGACGATTATCGTAAGATTATGAAAAAAATGGGCTTTAATTTAGTCATACTTCCCAAAAACCAAGATATATCAAAATTTTATTTAGAAAATTATTCAAGAACATATTTTCCAGAAAATTATTGTAATCTACTAGCCGAATCCTCAATAATGACTATAAGACACATACTTCCTATTTTACAAGAGCCAGTCTTTTGGCAAGAAATGAAAATGAGCGTCATATTATCAGGTACAAAAGGAGAAGTTCCAATCTTAAACCGTTCACTTAAGCAACCAATATTAAGAAAGGTTGAAAATAACGAAATAATTCTTGGCTATACACTTCATGAAGGAAAAAATATCCAGGAAGGAAGTTCAATCACACTTCTAAATGAACAATTCACTGTTTTAAAATGTAATGAACAAAGAGGAACCAAAGATGATATTACCGCATGGATAAATCTGAAAAAAGCTCAAAAACTTTTAAATAAGCCCGAGAAAATAAATGCGATTCTTGCTCTTCAATGTCACTGTCATGGCTTGGATATACAACAAATTAAAAATGATATTACACATATATTACCAGATGTCCAGGTTATTGAAAAAGGAACAAAAATTATTGCACGTGCCGAAGCCAGACATAGAGCTGCAGAAGAAGCACATTTGTCAATCCTTGCAGAAAAATCTTACAGACAAAATATAAGTTTAGAAAAAAGAAACCATATAATGTTGATTATCCCTCTAATTATATTTATATCATTTCTCTTATTATCTCTACTTTTTTTTAAAAATGCGTGGTCAAGAAAAATAGAATTTGGAATTTTCAGTGCAATGGGAATAAATCTGACAAAAGTTTATTCGCTCTTCCTTTTGAAAGCAATAATAATTGGGATTAGTGGAGCAATTATTGGTTATTTAGTTGGTATTTTAATTCCAATAATAAAATATTCAGAGTTGAATTATTTTGATTATTTTGATATTAAATATTTCTTTTTGACAATAATCGTTACAAGTTTTATATCATTATTAACAGCTTGGATTCCAACACTTATTATTACTCAACAGGATCCAGCACAAATTTTACAGAAGAGGGAGTGACAAATAAATTGAAAGATATGATAACAATAAAAGTTCGTGGTTATCATTTAGATCTTTATGGTCATGTGAATAATACACGATATTTGGAATTTCTTGAAGAAGCACGATGGAATATAAAGGAAAAATATTTTAATTTCCCACAATTTCATGAAGACGGTATTAGTTTAGTAGTAGTTAATACAAATATTAATTATAGGAATCCTTCTAAACTTAGTGATGTTTTAGAAATACATACATATATTTCTAAAATTGGAACAAAAAGTTGTATTTTTAAACATGAAATATTTAATCAGTCAAATAAATTACCAATTGCAGATGCAAATGTAACATTTGCAATTATCGATAGAAATACAGAAAAGGCAATAAAAATACCAAAATTATTACACGATGTGTTTAACAAGTTAACAATCACAAAATCCTAAAAAATATAACTATTATCAATTTTTTAATTTTGATTTTTCTATTTCCCAAAAAATCATTTTAATGATATTATTTTGGCTATTTCAGCTGGAGCATTTTCTAAAGAGATTTCAATTTGTTCTTTTTTCACCATATTTTTTAGAACTAAAATATTTTTTTCTATTTCATTCTCACCTATAATAGCAACCCAATGAGCATTATTTTTCCCTGCCTGCCTCATTTGAGCTTTTATAGATCTTCGCATCAAATCCATTTCAGCAGGAATTCCAAGTTCTTTCAGATCTGTAATAAGTTTGAATACTTTCTCTATGGCTTTATCTCCAAGTGTAACACAAAAAAGTGGTGATTTCTTTGTTTCTTTAAAGACACTAAGTTCATCAAGCACCATGATCAACCGTTCCATACCACAAGCCACACCCACTGCCGGTGTTTTAGAACCATCAAGATCTTCTACGAGATGATCATATCGACCTCCTCCACAAATAGCATCCTGAGAGCCTAATAATGAACTCGTTATTTCAAATGTAGTTCTTGTATAATAATCAAGACCACGAACCATTTTTTTTTCAATTGTATAGGGTGTGTTCGTAAAATTTAACAACTTTTTAACAGTTTCAAAATGCTCAGTATCTTCTTCATTCAGATGATCAACAATAGCAGGAGCATATTCGTCCAGTATTTTTTGACATTCACTATTTTTACAATCAAATATTCTTAAAATATTTTTGTAAAATCTTTTCTGACATGTGGGACATAAATTATTAAAGCTAGGTTTTAATGATTTCTCTAATACCTGCAAATAATCTTTTCTACTTTCCCGACTTCCAATACTATTAATTTTGATATTCATATCTGTAATACCTAGAGAAGAAAAAAGATCATACATAATACGAATCACCTCAGCATCAGCTTCCGGATTTGGAGAACCAATTATTTCCAAACCAAATTGATTAAACTGTCGAAGTCTCCCCTTCTGTGGTCTTTCCTGTCTGAATAATGATCCTATATAATATAGTTTATTTACCGGATTAATTTGGTTTAGATTATTTTCAATATAGGCACGTATTACAGGAGCAGTTAGTTCCGGACGCAATGTTAAACTTTTTGATCCTTTATCCAAAAAAGTGTACATCTCCTTTGAGACAACATCTGTTTCTTCACCAATTCCTCTAGTAAAAAGTTGTGTTACTTCAAATATTGGAGTTCGAATCTCTTTATATCCACTACTTTCAAGTGTTTCAGATATTTTTTTTTCTATAAACTGCCATTTCCATGATTCTGTAGGGAGTATATCTTTTGTCCCTTTAATTCTTCTATATTTCATAATTCCTTTTCTGTATTATTTTTTACTATCTTGCTTTTGTACTGAGATCATTTCACTTATAATCTTCTTTGCCTTCTCAATTGTTGATTCAGAGACATATAAAAGTGCTGTAGATGAATCAACTAAAAGACTGTCATGCAATACATCAAATCTGATTAAACAGGATATATCATTATTTTCCATTACTTCTTTAATCATATTAGCTTCTACTTCTGAATGATATTTTTTTAACAGCATCCATTTTTCATCAACCTCATGCTCCTCAGGTAAATGTTCAATTAATTCTGTCTCACAATTCGGGCATATTTTCAAACCTTTTTCAAACTGATACTTACAAGATGGACAATAGCTCATTTCATCCTCCAATTTTTGAATTAATACATCTTATATGATAATACAAATAATTATTATAAAATGATATTACATTTTTATTAATTTTTCAAACTAATTCTCATTATTGTGCCTTGTCCTGGCTTACTTTTATATACGAAAAGTTTACCATTATGATAATCTTCAACTATTCTTTTCGTTAAACTTAATCCTAACCCCCAACCTCTTCTTTTGGTACTAAATCCGGGACGAAAGACATTCTGCCAATTCTTCTTTTCGATTCCTTTTCCAGTATCTTTGACATCAATAATGAGTAATTTTTTATCTTCCTGATTAAATATTGATATATTCACTTTGCCTTCTTTATCAGCAATAGCATCAATGGCGTTTTTTATAAGATTTTCCATCGCCCATGAAAAAAGATCAGGATTGTGATCAATATTATACGTCTCATCACATTTAAAATTCAACTGAACTTTACCGCCAAATTGAGGAATTCGTCTGCTATAATAATCTACAGATTCCTGAATAACTTTATTTATCTGGCCCGGAAATAATTTTGGGATTGACCCGATTTTGGAGAATCTATTTGTAACCCGTTCCAACCGTTTTATGTCTTTCGCCATTTCATTCAGATTTTCATCATTTTCATATTGAGCTTTTAATACTTCAGTCCATCCCATTATTGATGATAATGGTGTTCCAAGTTGATGAGCAGTTTCTTTTGCCATTCCAGCCCAAATAGAGCTTCGCTCACTACTTCGTATTTGCTGAAATCCTATATATCCGAGAAAAATAAATAATGCTACTACACCAATTTCTATAAAAGGTAACATTCTCAACTTACCTATCAGTTCCGTATCCCCATAATGAATAAAGCCAAGAGAACTTTCCTCATATTTCAAATGAATAGGCTCATTTGCTTCATCCATTTTTCTCATTATTTTTTCTATTTTTAATGTATCACTTAAAGTTGTATTCTTATTATTAATTCCAATATTTTTCCAACCTGATACACCTTTATCTTTTTCCTCTGACCAGATCATTGGAAGTGATATTTTTTTTATTATTTTATCAAAAACAAATCCAAAATCCTCACCTTCATAACTCTGAATTGCATCAAGATAAGTTTCTGCGTAGAAATTAATTAATTCTGACGAATCTTCACGTAAATTATTAACAATATTCTGAGTGTACCATAACAAAGATGATATTAAAATAACTGCAAAAAAAACCAAAATACGTTTGAAATTTGCTGAATGGGAATAAATTTTATATTTCATAATTCACTTATTAATTCTCACGTAATCGAACAATAATAGGCTGAGCATCAATTATATCTGCCTGTTCAGTTAGACAGTACTCCACAACATTTACAACATCCTGTGGATGTAATTGTAATTTTGGATCTTCTTCAGGTTCCAATTTTTTTCTTAGATCAGTTGCTGTACCGGCAGGACAAATACTAAATACACTGATATTATATTGATGAAGTGCTTTTGCCATACTCATCGCAAAATTTATCAATCCTGCTTTACTTGCAGCATAAGCACATCTTTCAGGTCTTGCACCTATTCCGGCAGTAGAGGCTATGTAGATAATTTTACCACCAGTTTTCATCATATATTTTAAAGACTCCTGCGTAACAATAAATGCGCCTGTAAGATTAGTTTTAAGAATATTTTCCCACATGTCCAATGTAGTATCCATAATACCATAAGGTTCAACAATACCGGCATTATTAATCAGAACATCAATTCTACCAAATTTTTTAATTGTCTCTGAAAGCATATTTTCCACAGATTTTTTTTCCCTTACATCTGTCTTTATTATAAGGTGTTCCGAATTTAGTTCATGTGAAAATGATTTCATTAACTCAAAACTACGAGCAGCAAGAACAACTTTTGCCCCAGATTTCGAAAATTTTATAGCCATTTCACGACCAATACCTTTACTTGCTCCGGTAATTACTATTACAGAATTTTTAGACATAACCCCTCATATAATATTTCAATGTTAGAAATATTTATTCTTTTTTTATATTTATTTTTGTTAATATTTTATCTTTATGTTTAAGTATTAAGATTATCAATAATGTTAACCATGCAGTATATGTCATAAAAGAAGAAATCATATTTGCTGACTTATAACTTTTCGGTTCAAATGTAAAAACGATTTCACTCTGTTCTGAACCAATTTCAATACCTCTCAATAAATGATTAACCTGATAAATATCCGTATTGTTTCCATTTATCGAACAAGTCCAGCCAATTGGGAAATAAGTTTCTGAGAGAATTAAAAAAGACTTTTCACCTTCATTAACTGTAAGTTTAATTTTATTTGGTTTATAATCAATAATTTTCACTTTTCTCTCAATATCATATATTTTATCAAAATGCTTTTTTATAGATACAAGTGCTTCACTTTCAGGTTTAAATGAAGCAGTATTCATAAATCTAACAACTGATTTTTCATCTGAAAGTTGTTTCACTTTTTCCACAAAAAATGCTCTTGGTAATGCATTCTCATTTTTATAAAGAATTGATTTCTTCTGTTCATTAAAAGATTGTACAATCAAACCGGGGAAATCCAATTTCGCAGGAGATACAATGTACTTACCATTTAACATATTTACAATATTCCAGTTAATAGGACTTTTAGGATCACTACTTTTATAAAGATTATTGTCTACAATATCCTGGATCAACTGTGGTTTTATTGCAGAATATCCACCGATTAATTGATGCCTGTAAGCCAAATCATTTGATTGAAAAAATTGACCTAATCCAAGTACTCGATTATATTCTTTATCCTTTTCAATAATTTTATCAAATTCAGTTTTTGCAAAATATCTTCGTTCTGCATTTTTAGTATTAAAAAATTGTGTAGTACTAATAAACCTATAACTCACACCAATCATATCAACTGACACTAATATAAAAATTCCTATAACCAATAAATCCTTTTTAATTTTCTTCATATAAAAAAGGATCACAATTATAATCAACCCACTTAAAAAAGCTAACATTCTTAGTGTATCTGTTTTCATAAATTCCATACGAATATTTTTAAACATTTCTATGACTTGTGGATTATTTGCGTATCGTGCATCTCCGGTAGCACTATAAGAAAGAATGTTAGGGAAAAACAATGGTATAAGTCCTATTAATACAAAAAAACCACTGATATATAAAAATGCTCTAAGTTTTTTTTCATTAAATGATTCTACTATTCCTTTAAGTCCATACATTGCTAATATTATTACAATAAAGGAAATCAAAACCAATGTCATTACAGGTGCACGAAACTTGCTAAAATAAGGAAGGTAAAAAAACATTGGTTTGTAAATAATTGGGAAATGTCTGCCAAAAGAAAGTAATAATGAAAAAATTAGAAGTGATGTCATTGCAATAACAATTCCCTTTTTCCTAAATACCCATATACCAAAAATTGCCAATACCACAATTATAATTCCCATATATTCCGAAGATTGAGTGAAAGTCATATCTCCCCAATAAGTTCCGGGGACTTTTTTCCCTTTTAGATGTGGATACTTTGAACCGTTATAAGTTTCACCGGAAGTTCCACCAAAAAATCTCGGTGAAATTAATGTCATCATTTCTTTTGGGGAAAATGACCATCGTGTAGCATATTCAAAACTTACACCACTGGATTTTTTAACATCCGTTTTCTGAACATTCTCAGACAATTCGATAGCATTACCACCACGTGTTGAATATGGAGTGTATTCTTTGGTAACAAATAATGGTTGTGCAGACATTAAAAAGGTGGCAATCAGTCCTAATATAAAAACTCCAATTGTGGTATAAAGTCTTTTATATTCCTTTTCTTTTATCCATTCAATAATAACATGAATTCCAACTGCAAGAATTAATAATAGTGTATAAAAAATTATTTGAAAATGTTGTGTACGAAACTGAAGTGAAAAAAATAAGGTAAATAATATAATTGAGAATAAATTTCTTTTTTTTGTAAAATTTATAAAACCATATAAAACTAAAGGCATAGCACACAATGCATAAATTTTTGCATTATGTCCAACTTCTATTAATCCTTGAAAATGTGGCCAGAATAAAAATGCAATTACACCAATAAAAGAGATATACCATTTAAATCCTAATAAATTGAATAATAAAAATATTCCAACAGCAGCTATAATAAACCAGGTAACACGCCAATCCAAAATCGTATGATTCAATATTTTAACAATAGAATCAATATTAAAGGCTTTGTTTTTCGCACTAAAATATTGCGGGATACCTACAAAAACATTTGGATTCCATAAAATTTCCTCACCGGTTTTGTCTCGATATTCCACTACCTGATGCTGTTTACCAATTCCTCCTAATTTATCAGCTCCTGCAGGATCTAAACCATCAACCACATAGGGTTTGTAAAATATTAATAAAGTTATAAAGATTATTATACCTATTGCCATGTACGCATATTTGATATTAATATTATCCAATATGGATTTACTTTCCAATATTTGATTCTCTTTTATTTTTTTCTTTTTCTTGCTCATTAAATCCTCTTATTTAGAACATAAAAATTTCTGCACAAATTAATAAAAATATTCAAATAATAAAAACTATGTTATATTGATTGCATTAAAAATTTTATCAAATAACTACTACTTAATGCCAACACAATACTTAAAAAGGTTCCGACAATAATATATTCAGCTTCTGCTTTACTTTTTTGATTTGTAATGTCTCCTATTCTTAAAATTGACTTTGCGGTAACGAGAAATCCTATTCCTGCTAAATTATTGGATAATACAAAAATATAAACAATAAGCCTTTCTAAAAAACCTATTATTCGTCCGGCATTTTTCAAACCATTATTTACAAAATTGTTAGCAGGAAAAAGTATGATAATATATTTACCGATTAAGAGACCAGCCACTTGAGTATTTAACAAAATTCCATCCATTACTAAAAGAATCTTTAATAAATCATTGCCCATCAATTCAAACCAATAATTGTGAATTTGGTCCCCAAAAACCATTGATAAAAAAAACAGGATTATAATATGTAAAACCTGATCTAGGATAAAAATAATAATATTATCATTTTTATCCATTTTAATCTTAATAATATCAATTATCAGATGTGTCAAAAAGATAATGAACGACAATAATAAAGCTTTATAATCACCAAGAAAAATGTATGTAGTAAAAAAAACAATGATAGAATGAATAAATTGACCATAGAGTTTACGTTTTCGTATGATTAATTTATCAGCCTGAAAACCAAAATCAGATAACAGATGTGCACTTAATAATACTACAAATAATCTAAACATTGACTTTTACCTTTTATTTACTTCACAACCTTATAGGGTTGTTTTTCCTAAATACAACCTTATAGGGTTGTTTT
>JAOZSG010000005.1:19846-25990 GCA_029939785.1 Fidelibacterota bacterium
CAACCTCATAGGGTTGTTTTTCCTAAATACAACCTTATAGGGTTGTTTTTCCTAATTGCAACCTTATAGGGTTGCTTTCTTTATTATTTGAATAAGCGTTAATGAAAATCTGTTTAAAGACTCCAAAAATTTATCAACCTTTACGTTTTTCCAATGTTTACTTATTGATTGTTGACTGATATCTTGTTCCCATATAAGAGCAATTTCCTGTTGAGTTAGATTCACTAATTTCCCAAATACAGCCATTGCATTTTTATCAGATAGTCCCTCCAGATAAATATCCAGTAAATCCAGATAAGCTTTTATCAATTGAACATCAATATTATCAGATAATTCCAAACCAAGATTTGAATTTTTTCTTAAATTTTCGAATGCTTTTCCCGATAATATAAATACTTCGCCATTACTTTCTGATATTTTAGATTTTTTTAAATAATCTACTTTTCCAATACCAAGTCCTATCTTAAGATCAATTTTTAAATATTTTGCGTAAAGTATAAATCCAATAGCAACATCTACAGCTTTTTCATAATCAGATATAAAAAACTGAAAACTATCTCCTCTGAAAATATCAATATTATAAGGCAGTGCTTCAGGAAAATATTTTTTTACGAAATTATAAATTTTATTTAGTCTTCTTAGCAAGAGTTTTTGCTGATTTTTGAATTCCACTGAGGAATTTCTGACATCACCTGTAACTACTACAAAAATTTTATTCATAATTTACCTCTACATTTTTCAAAGATAACGATTTTTATTTAATTTTTATATTTGAAAGATTTGATTTCCAGTTTATATAAGTATTTTTTAATTTATTCAATTCCTGTTCATCATAAAATTTGAAAAAATACAAAATTGAAGGGTATGATAATATCAGCAATAGTTTTATGATAACATTGAATATTATTTTATTTACTACCAAAACATGACTTGATAAATAAAGCAAAAAGCAAACAAAAAATACAACAAATATTTTTTTCCATTCAAAATTCATGGGATAGAATTTATTAGATAAAAAATTCCCTGTTAAAACCATATATGAAAACGAGATTAATGTTGATATTGCTGCTCCCATATACCCAAAATATTTAATCAAAATAAAACTTAATGAAATATTCAAAAAAGCAGCACTTGATACAATATATGCAATATATTTTGTGTTTTGTGTATATTGAAGTCCCATTTTAATTATAATAAACATTCCTCGAATTCCAATTGCAAATACAACAACAGGAACTATTTTATAAGCATCCCAATAACTTTCATCTCTTGCAAAAAGATGTATTATTTCTTTAGCAAAAATTGAGATAAAAAGTGCTACCCAAAAAATAAAAAAAACATAATATGTTAGCATTTTTGCATAAAAACGTTTCGCATTTTTATCATTTAATTTTTTCCAGGCAGAGGGAATAAACGCTGTTCGAAATGAAGTTATAAAAATTGTATCCACCAAATTTGCAAACTTATATCCTAAGCCATAAATCCCAACAATTGTATTATTTGTAAGAGATTTTAAAACAAACCTATTGCCCATATTTAATATTCTATGTGAAATTTCAGAAAAAGTAAGCGGAAATCCATATCCAATCATTTTCTTAAGCTCTGAAATTTCAAATTTATAATTAAAATTCCTAAATAAATAAGGTGCCATGAATAACAGGGATAATATTTCTCCAAAAAATTGTCCTAAAAATATTCCTAATATTCCATATTTCGCAATAACAATAAAATATATTGTGACTGTTAATTGAAAAAGTAATCGACAAAATGAGATAATAACATAAAACAATGATTTTTCTTCAAATCGTATATACGTCAAACCAATATTGTTTATCAATCTTATCCCAACAACCAGAGAGACAAATAAAATACAATTTCCATAAATGCTCGTTTCAAAAAATATAATTGAAAGTTTGTCACTAAAAGGAATTATGATTATCTGAAGAAATACAGAGATTAAAAGAGTAACAATAAAAATTGTGAATAAAATACTCTTGGTTTTAGTTTTATATTCTTTCAGACTCAACCATCTAAATAAAGCATTAGGCAAACCTAAAGGAAGAATACCTACTGCAAATTGCATTACCACCTCAATAAGCGTATAAATTCCAAATAATTCTACACTTATAATTCCAGGAGTTGTATATAATGGTAATAAAATAATGCCAATTACTTTAGTTGCAATATTGCCAAAACCATAAATTCCGGAATGTTTAAGTAATTTTTTTATATCATCGAGCATAATAACACTTTACTTTAATTACATCTTATCAATCATATCAGAAATATCTGCAACAAATTTTTTGTGAGAAAAATTAACAGGTATTCTAATAATATAGCATTTCACATTTTGTAAAGCTTTAATAGAGTTTATTCTCCAATTTTCTCTAATTGAATCAAGAGTAATAATAGGCGTTTTATTTCCTGCCATGCAATTAAATTCATGCCAGTTAATATGATTGATAAAATATGAATATTCTGATAATATGACACTGATATTCATCTCGGTGGCTGTTTCGATAGAAATTGGTTCAATTATTAAATCGTCTCTATATTCACGTACCAGAGTGAAGAAACCATCTAATGGAACCGGTTTATTTGTATATTTTCCATATACTTTTTCCAATGCAATCTTTCGTCTAACTTTATTTGCACCAAAAAAGTGATACTTCAAATACCAGATAATTTTATTAAAAACTCCTAAATCCTTAAACATCTTATATTTTAATTTCTTGTTATTTATAAGATTATACCCATATATCTTTGGTAATGCCAAGTTTGGCAAAACATTCCCGGCTTCATTTACAACAGCAATATCATCACTTATAAAATTATATTCTTTATTCAAACAAAAATTAATTTCCAGTGATGTTTTTCCTACTCCGCCAGTTCCACCTATCATAATTGCCCCATTTTTCCCTTCATAGGTTGAAGCATGTACAATGAATTTATCTTTATCAAAAAACATTGCAGGAATTAATACTGTTTCAAATATCATTTGTCCAATTTGTTCTTCTCTTGAACAAAACCCTATTTGATTCATTTTTCGTAAAAATCGAATAATTTTAGAATTTGATATATTTACATGAAAATCAATTATCAATTTATTATTTTTAAAACTATAACTAATTTGTTTTATCTTAGAATAAGTAATAAATCCTTTTTCTAATTCTTTATGAATAGCAGGATTTGTAAAACCAGATGTTGTTTGTAATTTTTCATCTATTAAATTAATCTGGATATTCGGCTGTTCATTATCTCCTAATTTTGAATAATAAGCCAATTGATTACGAAGTGTTTCATTCATAAGTTTATATTTCTTAGAATAATTAATCTCAATAATTTTTTCAAATATTTTATATTTTTCTCTATAAGACATTATTTCTCCTTCATATTACCAAGAATTATTTTTGTAAAATTTTGGTTAATATATACTCTCTTTTTTCTAATGAAAAGTTTTCAATAATTCTCTGTCGTGCCTTTTTCCTGAAATCTATGGATGAGTTCATTGCCTCTCTTAAAATCTCCAAAGTTTGTTCATTATCAGAACCATTTGATAAATATCCACAATCTCCAATTGCAATAGGAATACCTCCGTTGCTATAACCTACCGGAATACATCCACATAACATTGCTTCACATACAGCATTTGGCAAACCTTCTCTAATTGAAAATTGTGCGAAAATCTTTGCTTTCTGATAATATTTTATCAAATCATGATGCGGCATTAGATCAATAATTTCTAAATTATCAGGTACATCACAATATTTTTTAATTCCTGCGGCATCACCAATAATTACGAATTTATATTCAGGTAGTTTTGATGCAAAATTCACAAAATGGTCTATGCCTTTTATTTTTAAACGCTTATATGTATTACAACTTGCTACAGTCAAAATAATATTTTCTCTTTCTTTATTCCCAAATTTAAAAATATCCTTATCATAGCCAGTGTAAACAATTTTTGTCTTTGCATTAGGAACTTTGTCTAATGCATCTTTTTCAATATTATCAGAAACACATAAGTTTAGATCCGCTATTGCAATAGAATTTCGCACAAAAAACGTTCTTATTTTACTCGTAAATGCACCATATTTCAATTCCGGAATATTAGCAACGTCATACCCACCAAGTACCAGCATCGTTTTCTTTTTGAAAAATTTTCCAAAAAGAATTGGGAGTAATGAATGATAATCCCCAAACCAAATATATATCAACTTAATGTCATAAATATTTTTTAGAAGCCAAAAGAATAATTTGATTTGATTAAAAAAATGGTAAATAATACTTTTTTTATGAATATATCTGTATTTCTTTATAATAAAAAATTTACTTAATATTTTATCATCTGCTTTAACAAAAGTAGAATAATTTGAATAAATCAATACTGCTTTATTATCATGATTCATCGAGTTCTTCTTATAATTTATTTTCTGTTAATTTTTCTATAATAAGTTCAGCCGCTTTTCCATCACCAAATTTCTCCTTGATAATGAAATCACCACAAATTTGTTTTTCTGCTTCAATGATTTTCTGAGTATCAGCACCAGTCAATATATTACAATTATTCTCTAATGTCTCAATCCATTCTGTTTCTTCCCGAAGAGTCACACAACGTTTTTTCAGAAAAAAACATTCTTTTTGCAAGCCACCGGAATCAGTAAAAACAAGATCTGATTTAATTACTAATTGTAATATATCAAGATATCCTACAGGATCTACAATTTTCACATTGTCAGAAATTACCGTTTTATGCAATGTATTTTTAGTCCTTGGGTGTACTGGAAAAATTACATCTTTATCAAAACTTGCAAATGCATTTAAAATGGATTGAAAATTATAAATATTATCAATATTTGATGGTCGATGAATTGTAGCAAGATAAAATCTTTCAGGTAAATTCATTGACAATTTTTTATGTTCAATTTTTTTTTGATAAAAAAGTACTGAATCATACATAACATCGCCACTGAATATACTTCGGTCTTTCAAACCTTCATTAATTAAATTATCCATCCCTGTTTTTGTGGGAGCGAATAAAATATCAGAAATACTGTCTGTCGCGATTCGATTGATTTCTTCCGGCATATTACGATTAAAACTCCGTAATCCCGCCTCAATATGTGCTATAGGAATATGAAGTTTTGATGCTGCTAATGCTCCGGCAATTGTCGAATTTGTGTCTCCATACAGGATAACATAATCAGGCTGTTCTTTTATCAATACTTTTTCAATTTTTTCCAGCATTTTCCCTGTCTGCAATCCATGCAGACCGGATCCAATCTCTAGATTGTAATCAGGTTTAGGGATTTCCAATTCCTCAAAAAACAATTCTGACATATTATCATCATAATGTTGACCTGTATGAATAATTATTTCTTGTATATCATTACTATTTTTGATAACACGCGAAATTGTTGCCTGCTTTATAAATTGAGGTCTGGTTCCAATAATATTACAAATCTTCATTTGAAGCACTCTTCCATTTTCCAATTTTCAATTCTATGAGTTTTTACATAGTTTAACAATTTTTTATCTCTCATATACATTTTTTGATTATCTTTTCGTTAGATGGCAAGACTTGCTTGAATTCTAATTTTCTATTTTCATTTTGTTTTAAAAGCAATCTTATATTATTCATATTAATTATTCTGCTTTCCCTGTGATTTTGTTAAATCCTTTTCAATTTTCCAGTTTCCAGTTCTTGATGTTCCCACCCATTTTAAAATCTTTTTCTCAGTCATCTTGCGTATATGATACTTTACTCCATCTTCGCTAAGACCAAGATTTTCACCTATTTCTGATTTTGTAATCCTATTATTTAGGTTTATTAATTCTATTATTTGAGTTTCAATTCCTATTATATTTTTTGTTGCAGTATTTTCTATTATTTTTAAAATTTTCCAAGATCCTCTCCTGGATGTACCTTCCCATTTTAAAATCTTTTTCTCAGTCATCTTGCGTATATGATACCTTACTCCATCATCACTAAGGCCAAATTTTTTACCAATTTCTGATTTTGTAATCCGATTATTTTGATTTATTAGTTCTAATATTTGAGTTTCAATTTCTTCCAATATTTTGGGGGGAGTTTTGGGGGTAGTCATGGGGGGAGTTTTAGGGGTAGTTTTTTTAAAAACGACC
>JAOZSG010000152.1 GCA_029939785.1 Fidelibacterota bacterium
GGGAAATATACAAGTCAGATTGTTCATAAAGCAATTTCAAAATTACCGGAACATTTTCGAATTGTAATCATTCTAAGAGATATACAAGAATTATCCTATGAGGAAATTAGCAATATAATTGGGAAGCCTATAGGAACTGTGAAATCAAGAATAAACAGAGCAAGATTAAAATTACAAAAGGATATGGTAAAAGATGAAAGTTAATATAAAATCAAGAGAGGAAAATAATATATGAAAAATTGTTACAGATTCAAAACTCTTATATCAAATTACCTCGACAAAGAAATAACCTTCAATGATAGGAAGTTTTTTAATGAACATCTTAAAGATTGTAAATCTTGTAAATTTATGTTCAACTCAATAACTGATAATCAAAAATCACTAAAAAATTTACCCAAAATAACAGTAAGTGAAAATTTTATGCCTGACCTCAGGAATAAAATTTTAGCAGATAGAAATGCAAAAATTCTTGCGAGTCAGAATTTAGGTTTTTCTTTTAGGAGAATTCCGTCTTATACTTATGCTTTTTCTTCGATTTTGGCAATTGTTGTTATAGGGTTTATTATGATGAAAATTCCTCATCAACAGAATCCTGCGGGAGTTGCATTGCCACCTATGGCAATGCAAAAATCATCAATTATACAACCACGGGTTACAGATGATAAATTAAATCCAAATATTATGAAACAGGGACAAAATCTAATTACGGAAAAATCAGAAACTGAAAAGAGAGATTCTACCGAAAAAGGCTCAAATATTAATTTTGAAGATAAAATTCAAACTGTTAAATATAAAAGATAAAATATTTTCAATTTTTAAATAATTAATATTGAAAAAAGATACTACATGTAGTATCTTTCCATGCTGTATTTAAATATAGGTTTGTATGGAAAATATTAAAAAAATAAGTTTTATAAGCATTGTAATAATATGTATTCTATTTAGTTTCCTTGTATATCCGGGAAATAAGATGTTAAATGAATATCCTAATTTTATAAAATATATTTTTAATTTTTTTGCATTTGTTGGTGTTGCTTCATTTATTATTTACCTGGTAATAGAAATAAAAAATCTTAATGCTGTAAAGAAAAAAGATGAAATTTCTATATTAAAAGAAAACAAAGAACAAATAGAAGATCATGTCGATAGAATGTCTCTGAAAATGAGAATTGACCCTTCGAAAAATTACAAGCAAATGACCCAGCAATTGTTAAAAATAATCAGATCTTCACTTTTTGGTGAAACATCTTTTATATATTTATATAATCGAACCCAAAAATATTTTAAACTTCAGCAAACTGATAGTACTTCTGATATTTCAATCAGAGATTTAATACATTGCGATGATACATGGTTTGGTAAATATGTTGAAAATCCTGAACCCTTGATTATCTCTCCTGAAGATATTGAAAAAGTTTCTCAGGAATATTATGAAAAATCAACAAAAGTTGGATCTATTTTAATTGCTCCGATTGTGTTTGGTGAATTTATCGGACTGCTTGGTGTAGATGGTAAAGATAAAAAAGCATGGCGTGATGATGATCTTGAATTACTGAAAGATTTTTCTACAAATTTCACTCAATTTGTCTGGCAACTTGATTCTATTGAACAACAGGAAAAACATATAAAATTTTTCCAGGAATTGTACAAAATTAATAGAGATATGACATTAGTAAATGATTACTTTTCGCTTTATAAAATATTTGCAAATCTTATAAAACAATATTTTGAATTTGATAAAATTACAATTGCTATTACTGAAAAATTAGATAGTACAGATCTACAGATAGAGTATGTTGAGGGTATTGAAACAGATTATAGTATTGGTGATAAAGTTTTATTACCAGACGGATTATTTAATGAAATTTTAATCAATAAAGAAATATTAATCGATAAATATGACGAGAGTGAATTTAAATATCGTTTTCATCCTAAAGATAAATCAATGCTTCCATTTAAATCTTGCATAGGTGTATCCTTAAATATTAATAATCAATTAAATGGTGGATTATTACTGGAAAGTTATAAAACATATAATTATGATAATGATAATTTGTTGTTACTATCACTTATAGGATTTAATTTATCCAAATTACTTAAAAGATTAAAAGATTATAAAGAAGTTAAAGAATTATCAATGATTGATGGATTGACAGAATTGTACAATCAAAAAGCATTTAAAGAAATGCTACAAAAAGAAATTGAACGTTGTAGGCGCTATGATACACGTTTGACCTTTTTAATGCTTGATCTTGATAAGTTTAAAAAAGTTAATGATTCACATGGTCATTTATTTGGTGACTTTGTGCTGCAAAAAGTATCACAAATTATTAGAACAAGCGTTAGATCAATTGATATTGTTTCCAGGTATGGTGGTGAAGAATTTGGTGTAATTCTTATTAATTCTGATATAGAGAGTTGCTATAAAACTGCTGAAAGAATTAGAAGTAATATTGAGAATTTTTTATTTGAAAATGATAATATATCTGTAAAACTAACTATTAGTATTGGTATATCTGAATATCCACAAAATGGAGATGATTATCATGAAATAATATCATGTGCTGATAAGGCAATGTATCAATCAAAAAAATTACAAGGTAATAAAGTATCAATCTATAAACCCGAACAATAATAGAGGAGAATAAAATGGCAAAAAGAGTAACAAAAGGTTTTGCTTCAAAAACTGAAAGAGCATTAATGGATAAATTAAAAAAATGTCCAATATGTGATGAAGATATTGTAAGAGTAAAACATATCAAAACAAGTTCAACTGAAAATTCAATGAAATTTACTGAAAATGTTATTAAAGTATGTAAATGTAATAAAAGTGAAATTTATAAATAATGAATTTTATAAAATTTGTTTGATAAGTATAATTATAAGGGCTATTTAATAACAGCCCTTATAATTTTTTAATGTTTAAAAAGAGAAATTATTGAAACTTAAAGTTAAATATATAATCAATGTTTTCTTCTTTTTCAGTCTTTTGGTTTTACTTAGTCAATGTGCAGGTTCAAAGGAATTTGCCTCATCAAAACCAGTAAAAGAAGAAAATAAAATATATGATTCAATGGCAATACATCATTTTATGAATGGTGAAATTTATAGTCTTCGTGGAAATTATCCGATGGCTTTGATAGAATATCAGGATGCTGTGAGATTGGATTCTATTTCACCAACTCTTTATTATTCACTTGGTAAAACCTATTTGATTTTAGATAAACTTGATAATAGTCTGAGTAATTTGAATATGGCATTATCACTTGATCCGGAATATATTGATGCAATTGAAAGTAGAGCCGAAGTATATTTTTTGCAAAATAAATTAAATGAAGCCGAGATTGAATATAATAGAATTATTAGTAAAATTCCGGATAATATTAATGTGCAATATCGATTGGCTTCGATTTATATCCAAACAGGGAGAATACAGGAAGCATTGACTGCATATGAAAATATTTTCAAAAATGATAATTCCCAGTTTTTAGCTCTTGAGAAAGCGGCTGAAATATTATTTATTTCTAAAAATTTTTCGAAATCTGCTACTTACTATGATTTCTTAATTCAATTTAATCCTCAAAATATTGAATATCTTAAAACCAGAGCGGATCTTGCAATTTTAACAAATGATCTGCAAAAAGCAATTGCAGTTTATACAAGATTAATATCTCTACAACCAGATGATGAGAAAATCCATGAGAATTTGGGCGAGATACTTTCACGAACAAGTAAAGAAGATGAAACAAAAAATCTATTATTAAGTTTTATTAAAAAATTTCCCCAAAATCCTAAAAATTACATAAATCTTTCTTATTTCTATATAAATAAAAATGAATATCAGGAAGCAATCAACATTTTAAAAACACAAATTATTGAATTTCCAACAAATACTGAAATTCCGGCAATTATAGGGTCAATTTATAGTACAATAAATAAACCTATATTAGCTGCGACTTATTTTAAAAAAGCTGTGGAAATATTTCCAGATAATTTACAGGCATCATACTTACTTGCGGGTGAGTGGGAAAAAATGAAAAAATTCGATCAGGCAGATAGTCTTTATAATTATTTGATTGAGAAAAATCCTGAAGATGTAGTTGCTCTGAATAATTTTGCCTATAGTCTTGCACAAAGAGGTACAAACCTAAAAAAAGCAGAACAGATGGTACAAAAAGCCAATACTCTTCAACCTGATAATGCCTCTTATCTTGATACCATGGGATGGGTGCTTTATAAATCGGGAAAATATGAAGAGGCAGAAAGATATGTACGAGAAGCTTTGGAATTTGAAAATCAAAATGCAGAAATATTGGAGCATCTGGGAGATATTTTAAATAAATCAAATAAAATAGAACAAGCAAAGGAATTTTATAAACAGGCACTGGAGTTGGATCAGGATAATGAAATTCTTAAACAAAAAATTAAACAATAGCTTACGCCGTTATTTTTTTTTAATTCTATTTCTATTTACTCTAAATCAATGTTCATTGATTTCTCATTCACCACACATTCAAATTAAAGATCAAATAGATATGGAATTGTATAATTCTGTTTCCGGCATATCTTTTAATGGAAATATTAACATAGATGCACCAGAAAATAGTGGTCGTTTATTTACAAAATTTACTTATGATACATTAGATACATTATTTATTCAGTTTCGTGATCCTATTGCCAGAAAAGTAGCTTTGATGAAATTTAAAGGGAACGAATTTTTATTATGGTTGCAACGGGAAAATAAACGTTTTGATATGGAGAATATACCGAGCGATTACTCTATATTTTTATTGGATAATTTGAGTCTTAATGAAATAAGAAAAATTTTTATAGGAAAGCCTATATTTTTTAATGATAATCATCATAATAATGCTAATCAAGATAGTATTATTTCATATACTGAAAAAGGTTTGAAATCTATTTCTTTTTTTGATAAAAATCATAAAGGAATTGAAAGAATTAATCTTTATAATAATGATACATTAAGTACTATTATTGAATATGATGATTATATTAACTGTAATGGTATAGATTTTCCATCTCATGTACTTATTAATGGTATTTATGCAAATTATATGCTTGATATAAAATTCTACCATTATTCAGTTGAATTAGATAAGTTTGTTCTTGCAAAAAAATGAAAAAAGAGGAATAAGTGAAAAAAAGTAATATTAAAGAAATAGTATCAATTGTAGTACCTGTTTATAACGAAGTTGAATCTCTGAATGAGTTATTTGATAAAATATCGGATGCTATGAATAATTCAGATTATAATTGTGAAGTAATTTTTATAGATGATGGTTCAAAAGATGGTTCGGTGGAAGTGATACAGAAACTTGTTAAAGATAATGATAATGTTTTTTTAGAACAATTTCATGCAAATCAGGGGAAAGCTGCAGCACTTGATGCAGGTTTTAATATTGCTAAAGGTGAATATGTAGCAACAATTGATGCTGATCTTCAGGACGATCCCTACGCGATTCCCAAAATGATTAAACAGATTAAAGAAACCGGAGTTGACTTGGTTTCTGGCTGGAAGCAGGATAGGAAAGATAAGTTTATCAAAAGAAATACTTCAAAAATTTATAATTTTTTTACCAGAGTAATGACAGGGATTAAACTTCATGACTGTAATAATGGTTTAAAAGTATATAAATCAGCGGTTGTAAAAAATGTTACAGTTTATGGTGAAATGCACAGATATATACCGGTACTTGCACAACAACAGGGCTTTACGAGTGGAGAGATGAAAGTTTCTCATTTTGAGAGAAAATTCGGGGAAACGAAATATGGTATCAGCCGGTTTTGGCGCGGTTTTTTTGACCTTATTACAGTAAAATTCATCACACAATATATAAAAAAACCAATGCATTTTTTTGGTGCATGGGGAACACTTACGATGTTTTTTGGGTTTTTGGCAGAAATCTATGTAATAGTATTAAAGTATGGCTTTGGGCATAATTTTCAAACTCATATGGCTATGATGTTGCTCGGAGCATTATTGATTATTTTAGGAATTCAATTTTTTTCTATCGGATTAATTTGTGAATTGATAACATATTTTAATAAGAAAAATTAAGTTAATAATTAATTTATTAAGAGGAATAAATGCCAAATTATCTATTTTCAATTATTGTACCTTCATATAATCGATCTGATGAAATTATTGATTTGTTGAATTCTTTTGGTAAGCAATCAATTTTACACAAGAAATTTGAAGTATTACTTGTAGATGATGGTTCTACAGATAATACAGAGGAAGTTGTAAATAAGTTTATTAAAGAAACAGATTATAAATTATCTTTTTATAAAAGGAATCATGAAGGCCCGGGACCTGCCAGAAATTATGGTATGTCAAAAGCTATTGGAGAGTATTTTTTATTTATTGATTCTGATTGTATCGCTGATATTGATTGGTTGAAAAATTTAGAGATTGCTATCCAAAATGAAAAACCGGATGCTTTTGGTGGTCCTGATGGTGTATTATCAAATTTTTCTCCTATGCAAAAAGCTATTGATTATTCTATGACTTCATTTCTTACTACTGGTGGAATGCGTGGACATTCTAAGAAGAAACTGGCAAAATTTTACCCTCGAAGTTTTAATATGGGAATTCATAAGACCATTTATGAAAATCTTGGTGGAATGGGAACTCTACGTCATGGACAGGATCTGGAATTTAGCAGAAGAATTGTTGCCAGTGGGGCAAAAGTAATTCCTATTGATAATGCGAAGGTATATCATAAAAGACGTACTAGTTTGAGAAAATTTTTCAAACAAATGTTTAATTGGGGAGTTGCACGCATCAATTTAGCAAAATTAGATCAGGCGATTTTAGAACCTTTACATTTTATTCCGGCTGTTGGTGCTGTAGGATATACGCTATTAACTTTATTTACATTGGTCACAGGATTGACTCTTGAATTGTGGATAGGTGGTACAGGATTGGCTTTGCTGATCTTTCTGTTTATCTTTTTTGATGCATTTAGAAAATATAAAGATATTAAAGCTGCATCTCTTGCTCCAATTGTCTCTGCGTATCAGATATTTGCATATGGCTATGGTTTTACAGTTAATTATATTCGCCGAATAATATTTAAAAAGGGTGAATTTACGGGATTTGTTAAGAAGTATTATAAATAATTAAATAAAGGATGGATTATGAGATCCAAAATAGAAAATTATAAAGAAGTGATTATGCAAAAAATTGAAATGCTCGATGAAAATAAAAGAAATTCATCAGATCGTTGATATTTTTTATAAAGAATTTGGTATGCCTTCCAAAGATGACTATAAACGAAATAAAAAAATAAAAGATTTAGCCAGTTTTGTAAAAATGATGGATGAAAAAGGCAGTGTCTGGAATAATGAAAATCATCCTGAATTAAAATCAAAAGAAGATACTATAAATTATATTGATTCAATAAGAAAGAATTGGAGATCTGGTGAATAGTAAAATAATCAGATGAAAAAAGTATTAATAATTACATATTACTGGCCTCCTTCAGGTGGTCCAGGTGTTCAAAGAGTTTTAAAGTTTGTTAAATATCTTGCAAAATTCGATTGGCAACCAATCATTCTTACAGTTAAAAATGGTGAATACCCATCAATTGATAATACGTTAGAAAATGATATTCCGAAAAATTGTATCGTTTATAAAACCAATTCACTGGAGCCGACCAATTTTTATAAAAAAATAACTGGAATGAAGAAAGATGAAAAAATTCCTGTTGCTGTATTATCTGAAAAAAATGTTAATTGGAAAAAGAAAATTGCAAATTGGATACGATTGAATTTTTTTATACCGGATGCAAAAGTAGGATGGATTCCATTTGCAGTAAAACAAGGTAAAGAAATTATTAAAGAATATAAACCAGATATTATTTTTTCTTCTTCTCCGCCTCAAACAGTAAATTTAATTGCAAAAAAACTGGCAAAATGGAGTGGTTTAAAATGGGTTGCGGATTTTCGTGATCCATGGACAGATGTTTATCATTATGATAAGAGTGCTAAATTTAAATTATCTCAATTGATTGATAATTTTCAAGAAAAGTCTGTATTAACAATTGCTGATAAAGTAATAACCGTTAGTAGTGGTGTATTAGATTTACTAAATGAAAAATGCTGGACAAAAGAAGATTTAATCGACATTA
>JAOZSG010000153.1:0-2034 GCA_029939785.1 Fidelibacterota bacterium
ACCGGCATTAATAAAAGTTTACAAATCAAATAAAGATTTTTGTATTGTGGTGGCTCCTCATGAACCTAGTGAATATGCTCTTGAGACATTGGAAGACACATTTGATCAAAATGAAATATCGACTTTACGATATTCAAATATTGGGAATAAAAATAATTCAAACAGAGTAATATTAATAGATAGAATTGGAATTCTCGCCGAGATATATCACCAGTCAAATATGGCATTTCTTGGAGGGAGTTTTAAAGGAGCAATTCATAATGTAATGGAGCCGGCAGTTGCAGGGATACCAGTTTTATTTGGTCCGGATTATCATAATTCAAGAGAAGCTGAATTATTGATATCTGATGGTGGTGGTAGATGTTGTCAATCATCAGATGAATTTTTTGATGTTATCATAAATTTAATAAAAAACGAACAATTATATAAAGAGGTTTCAGAAGCATCGAGACAGGTGATTATTAAAAATCTTGGAGCATCTGCCAAAACTGTTAAAGAGATACTGGAGTCTTATTGAGCATAATTCTAAAAGGAATTTCTTTTAATTACGGTAATAAAAAAAATTTTTCCAATCTGGATTTAGAAATTCCAGATTTGCGTTGTGTTGTAATTACCGGTAAATGTGGTTCTGGAAAGACAACTTTGGCGAAACTGATAGCTGGAATATTAGAGTTGAAATCAGGCGAAATAATGTTTCATTCTAAGTATAAAGGAAGACCAAAAATAGGTTATATTTTTCAAAATCCGGATGATCAGTTTATTCAGTTGTCTATTGAAAAAGAAATAGCATTCAATTTGGAAAATGATGGCATTGAAATGGTTGAAATGGAAAAAATAGTAACAGATCAATTGAAAAAATATGGTTTTAGTAATCGCCGGAAGGATTCTCCTAATTCTCTTTCCGGAGGTGAAAAGCAGAAACTTGCACTTGCCGGTATGTTGGTTTCAAATCCTGAAATACTTATTATGGATGAACCAACTTCTTTTTTGGATATCGTTGATAGAGTTGAATTTTATGAAAATATCAGAAAATTACAAAAAGAAGGTCTAAGTATTATCTGGATCAGTCATGAAGAAGACGAAATATATTTGTCAGATTATGTAATTGAACTTGAAAATTTTCAGGTGAAATTTTCAGGTGAAAGAGATGAATATATTTGTGGAAGGTTGAAATAGCGTGCTCTGCGAAACGAAGTGAAGAAGAGTTAAATCGAGAAGCAAAAAAATAATGAGTAAGTTAACAATAAATAATTTATTATATAAATATCCTGAAAACAGTGATTTTATTTTAGATATTGAAAGTGCTGAATATACTTTCGGTAAACCTCTTGGTATTTACGGTTTATCTGGTACTGGAAAAAGTACATTTGGAAAATTGATTGCCGGATTAATAAAACCTGAGTCCGGGAAAATAATGATTAATGAAAATGAAAACGCTGAAAAAGAACAGATGAACATTATATATTCATCACAGTTTCCTGAGAATATTTTTTTAGGAAATAGTATAAAGCATACTGTTGATTCTATTATGAAACACAATCAATTTCTTGTGAATTTGGAAAAGGAAATAGATTTTTTTTTAGGAGAGTTTGGAGTAAATTTTTCTGAAATTTATCATAATAATGGCTACGAGTTAAGTAATGGCGAATTACGAAGATTTGCAATAAGTCTTGGATTTGCTTGCTCACCAAGATTATTAATATTGGATGAACCAACTATTGGTCTGGATAAATATGGTAAGGAACAATTAGAAAAAGTCATAACACAATACGATGAAGGAGTGATTCTTGTTTCTCATGATTTTACTTTAGTTAAAAAAATATGCAATGAAATTTGGATATTTGATAAAGGAAATCTGGCATACAATGGAAAAATTTCCGGTGTAAATGAAAAAAAAGAATTGCAGGAATGTGTAGGATTAAATTATTATAGGGATTTTAAAAGTAAAATCAAAAAGAAACAAAGTGAATTAAAGGAGATAAATTGAAGAATAGAGTTAGAGAAAAATATGAGTCATATAGCTCTGAAAAAATT
>JAOZSG010000153.1:2044-6709 GCA_029939785.1 Fidelibacterota bacterium
GCGGCTTTCCTTTGTTGCCGTGATTTGACCAGAGTATCCTTCTTTGCAGTTGCAGCCTTCTTTACTGGAGCGAGAGACTTCTTAGCGGGTGCAGTCTTTGTGCCAGCCTTATTTCTCTTTATAGATGGGTCGATTATAGGAAACGTTTCATCATACTCCTCTTCAGAATGGCAGGGCTTTTAAAAATAAAAGATTGAACAAATATAATATCAATTTTAAGAGCGGCTTTATCTGTGCCTATTGTTTATTTATTGAAAATTGAACGATTGGATATTGCATTAGTTTTAATTCTTATTGCAATGTTTACAGATTTACTGGATGGATGGCTTGCCAGAATAAAAAATGATATAACAGATCTTGGCAAAATTCTTGATCCGCTTGCTGACAAAGTAATTATTTTCAGTGTATTATTATTTTTGGTTATTAAGGATAAAATTCCTGTTGAATATATGGTATTTATTTTTGTTCGAGAGTTTATTATAGTTTTGCTTGGCATTTACATGATGAATAAATCTAAAATTTCACCTCAGGCTAATAAATTGGGTAAAGTATCCATAGTATTTACATCAATTACGTTATTAGCATTTTTATATACAGATTATATTGAATTTTCTAATCTACAATATACAATACAGTTTCCCTTATTATGGATGTCTATTTTATTTATGTCCATTTCACTTATTCAATATTGTATAACTTATATTTCAGAGATTATAAAATTATCAAGTGGTAAAGAAGGAAAAATAGGGAAATCAAAAGGAAAATTATCACTCGGACTTGCAAAAACTGAGAAAAGTATTGCAGCGAGACTTCCACTATTAAAAAAGTTTTTTCAGGTGGACGATCAGGTTTTAGAAGATATTGAAGAGACTTTACTGACTGCTGATTTGGGAGTGGATCTTACTGAAAAATTGATAACAATGTTACGTAAAGTAAAAAATAAAGAAGCATCACAATTAGAAAACATTTTAAAAACAGAAATGAAAAACCTGATTGAGCATAAAAAAATTGAAGAGGATTTTGATATCAAACCAAGAGTCATATTATTTGTTGGAATTAATGGTACAGGGAAAACCACAACAATTGGAAAATTGGCCAATAAATTTTCAAAAGATGGGAAAAAAGTCATGATGGCGGCGGCTGATACTTTTCGAGCGGCTGCACGTAATCAATTAAAAGTTTGGGCAGAGCGTTCTAATGTGGAATTCTTAGCAAATTTCGAGAGTGATGATCCGGCTGCTATAACTTTTGATGCGATTAAAGCTTCTGTTGAAAAGGACATCGATGTTTTACTGGTGGATACAGCCGGACGATTACACACAAAATCAAATTTGATGGAAGAACTAAAAAAAATAAAAAGAGTAGCTGATAAAGCATTAACCGGAGCACCTCATGAAATATGGCTTGTTCTTGATGCAAATATCGGACAAAATGGAATTAATCAGGCGAATGAGTTCATGAAATCTGTCGGAGTAACAGGGCTTATCCTGACTAAACTTGATGGAACTGCTAAGGGTGGTTCGGTTTTGGCAATTCATGACAAACTAAATATTCCCATAAAATTTCTTGGTGTAGGTGAACAAATTGATGATATTTTGGATTTCGAACCAGATGCTTTCATTGATGCATTATTAAGTAATGATAAATAATATGAATAAATTATATAAAAAAAGTTTTGGAATTGTGTCATTAGGTTGTCCGAAAAATACGGTTGATTCTGAAGTGCTTAAAGGTGGTTTAATAAAAGCTGGATTTGTTTTTAATGAAGTACCAGAAGAAGCAGAAGTATTAATTGTTAATACCTGTGGATTTATAGGTGATGCCAAGGAAGAATCGATTGACACTATAATGGAAGCAATTAATCTGAAAACTAACGGTAATGTAAAAAAAATTATTGCAACCGGATGTTTAACAGAGCGATATACTACTGAGTTACAAAAAGAACTTGTTGAGGTTGATCGAATATTTGGTGTTGATTCTCAGGATGAAATTATCAGGTATTTGTCTGATAATAGAAGTCATTTAGATGATATTGAGAATATTCGTAAACTGATTACTCCGGATTATTCTGCATATTTGAAAATTGCTGAAGGTTGTGATAATAAATGTTCTTTTTGTTCAATACCCATTATGAGAGGAAGTCAGATTAGCCGTAGTTTTGAAAGTATCTTATCTGAAGCAGAATATTTACAAAGTATTGGAGTGAAGGAAGTAATCCTCACTGCTCAGGATCTCACACGATATGGAACAGATCTTTTCGGAAAACGAAAATTATTTGAACTTTTAGATGAATTATTAAAAAGAAAATATTTTCATTGGGTAAGAATTATGTATTCTAATCCGGATTTTTGGAATTCTGAAATTGTTGGACTGTTTAGAAAATATCCGGAGTTATGTACATATATTGATTTACCAATTCAGCATGCATCTGATAGAATTTTGCAACTCATGAATCGAGGAAAAAAGCAAAGTGAAATTTGGGATATTATAAAAAATTTAAGAAATAATGTACCAAATTTAGCCTTGAGAACATCTGTAATGGTTGGTTTTCCTACTGAAAGTGAAAAAGATTTTGATGAACTTCTTGATTTTATTGGGCAGGTAAGATTTGACAGACTTGGAGTATTTACCTATTCAGAGGAAGAAGGAACAGAGGCTGAGAGTTTAAAGGATAATATTAGTCAGGAAGAAAAAGATAGAAGACAAGAAATGATTATGGAACTTCAATATGATATTTCATCTGAATTTGCCCAATCAAAAATTGGTCAGGATGTTGAGATATTAATTGAAGGAAAAAATGAAAATAAATATTTTGGGCGTTCAATATGGGATGCTCCTGAAGTGGACTGTAGTGTAGAAGTTTCTGCTGAAAAGGAATTAAAAACAGGAGAATTCTATAAAATGAAGGTCACAGGCACAAATGAGTTTGATTTGGTTGGAACTGTTTAAGTAAAAAAAGAATATGCAAGTTAAGAAAAAAATAAAAACCATAGTATTTCGTACTTTAGGATGCAGATTAAACTGAAATTGTTTTTTTGTAGAATGATTAATAGTGATAGATTTGTAAAAAGTGTTTTTTTAACGCAGAGATCGCAAAGACCGCAGAGGCTTTTTTTTGATATTTATTCATCCAAAATTCATTATTTTTTTTATTATTCTGCCTGTTTTTTTTGAGTAATTTACTTTATAGATGTTAGGACGTAGATCGAACTGAAATCGCTTTTTATGGATTTGCAACAATGAATATGAAAATTAAAATAAAAACCATAGCATTTCGTACATTAGGATGCAGACTAAATCGTTCTGAATCAGATTCTATCTCTAACGATATGTTGTCTTTAGGATATGATATTGTTGATGAAAAATCACCGGCAGATTTAGTTTTTATCAATTCCTGTGCTGTTACTGCCCAGGCTGAGGCAAAAACCAGGGCAGCAATTTCATCTCTCAAAAAGATTTCACCAAATGGAAAAATTGTATTAGCCGGATGCTATTCTCAGGAATTGAAAGAAGAGTTGTTAAAATTAGATGTTCAGATGGTTCTTGGAAATCTGGAAAAATTCAAGTTGGCTGAGTATATTGATGAACTTGAAAATGGCGAGGTTAAATCGGATGTTTCTGAGATAAACGAAATTGAAGTTATCGACAGAGAAGACTATTATACATTTAATAAAACCAGTACTTCTTCCGGCACAAGAACCAGAGCATTTATGAAAATACAGGATGGGTGTGATTATTTTTGCTCCTATTGTATAATTCCATATTTAAGAGGGAGAACAAGAAGTCGAAGTATTGAAGACTGTGTAAAAGAAGCAATAAAACTTGGTGAAGATGGTTACAAAGAGATTGTTTTATCAGGAATTAATGTTGGAACATATAAAGCAGAAAAAGGTGAAAATCTGACTGAGTTGTTGAAAGTATTACTTCGGGAGACTAGTATTGAACGATTTCGTCTGAGTTCCATAGAGCCAAATTTAATTGATGATGGATTGATCGAATTAATGGCAAAAGAGCAGAGAATTTGCTCGTATTTTCATATACCATTACAATATGGCAGTAATAGAATTCTAAAGGAAATGAACAGGAAATATACAATAGCGGAGTTTGAATCTGTACTTGCTAAAATAAAAAGCAATATACCGAATATAGGAGTTGGAACAGATATAATTGTGGGATATCCGGGTGAAGAAAATAAAGATTTTGAAGATATGCTTAGTTTCCTGAAAAAAACAGATTTAATGTATTTTCATATTTTTAGATATTCTGAGAGAGGTGGAACAGTTGCCTCAAAACTTCACGATAATGTCAATCCGGCAGTAAAAAAAGAAAGATCATCTGTTTTAAGAAATCTTAGTGATGAAAAGAAACAAGGATTTATCAATAGAATGATTGGAAAGAAGTTCTCTGTACTTTTTGAGGATATTACTAATAAAGGTTATTTGAATGGTTATACAGATAATTATTTTAATATAAATGTAAAAGCAGAAAAAGATTTGATTAATACTATATCAATGGTAAAAATTATTAAAGCCGAAAAGGGTTTTGTGGAAGGAGTCATTGTTGAATAAAAATAAAGAATATTTTATCGGAATTGCGGGGAATATTGGGGTAGGTAAAACAACAATGACTGATATTATTTCTGAGAAATTTGGATGGGAATCATAT
>JAOZSG010000153.1:6719-8135 GCA_029939785.1 Fidelibacterota bacterium
TTTACCCTGGTTACCACAAACAACCGTTCATGTTTTTATGGTGAAATGAAACGATGGAGTTTCCACCTTCAAATATATTTTCTTTCAAAAAGATTTAAAACCCATAAACAGATGATAGAAAGTCCAGGCTCAAGTGTACAGGATAGAACTATTTATGAGGATGTAGAAATTTTTGCAAGAAATTTATATGAAATGGGCAATATGAGTAAAATTGACTGGGAAAATTATTGTTCTTTATTTGATGAAATGACAGCTTATTTGAAACGTCCGAATTTGATTGTTTATTTAAAAGCGAGTATTGACACCTTATTGACCAGAATAAAAAAACGTGCCCGGGATTATGAAAAAGAAATTGATCCTGAATATTTATACAGATTAAATATCTCCTATGATCGATGGATAAAACGAGAAAGCGAAAAAACTCCGATTCTTATAGTTGATACTGATAACTTTAATATATTCAAAGATAAAGAGAAATTGGATGAAGTTTTATCAGATATTAAAAGAATATGTAAGATCAGTGATCGGTAATCGGTAACCCTTGTCTTTATTTCATTAACCTCTTCGATATTATGGTTACAGCATTCTTGGGAATGAGAATAATAAATAGTATTTATAATTACCTCTTAAATATTTTTATTTTGTCATCCTGCTTCAAATATGGCTTTGGGAACAAGAAGATGATTTACGAACAAGGATTTATACCCAGCACCCAGTAACCCCGTCTTCATTTCATTACGCCGGACAAGCAGTGACCAGTAATATGGAATGAGTATAATCGATAAATTTTTAATAATGATACCTTGCTTGTAAAAAATCAATCCTATTTTTTTGAACAAGATAAACAATTCTATGTTCTTCGGTCAACCTTCTTGACCATGTGCCTGATGCAATATATTTTAAGGGCTCGGGTTTTCCAATTCCCGTAAATGGATCTTGCATAATCGATTCTATGATTTTAAAGGCTCTCAATGCTATTTTTCGATTTGTTTTTGTCCAATATTTTAAGTCTTCTATGAACTCCGGATGAAAAATGGAATCCCTTGTATGGTTTTTCATTTTTGTTTTTCCTCGTTCTCAAGTCCCATTTCAACTTTTAACTCATCCAATGATTGTGAATTTTCATCTTTCTTTAGTGCACGGTTTAAAGCAGTAAGCAATCTTTGTGCATTTTTGGGAGATCGCAATAAATGCGCTGTTTCTAGTAAACTTGACAATTCTGAAGCTGCAATTAGAGCGACATCTTCTGCATTACGACGATTAATTAAAATAATTTCCCGATCTTCAGAAACTTTATTACATAAACTTGCAAAATTTGCACGTGCTTGAGTATAATTTGTATGAATTGACATAATAATCTCCATTTAGTTGTACAGGAGTAAAGTACAACTAAATATTGTTGTAGTCAAGATATAT
>JAOZSG010000154.1 GCA_029939785.1 Fidelibacterota bacterium
TATTTGTTCAAAGCTGATACCACGAGTCTTTTTTAATAATATATTTTTTTCTTTATTCCAATTATAAGTAATCATTTATTCCAATTATATGTAATCACAAACATAATATAGGACGTTGTGTGCTTTTTGTCAACATTTTTTTATTTGTATATGCTTAAAATTATGTAATTTCTAAAGCACCTTTAGGTGTGGCTCTATTGTTAAAAATATGGAAAAATGAACTATTTATGGACAGGATTAACTGGATAAACAGGATAAAAAATTAAACAATCCGGTAAATCCTGTTCATCCTGTCAGAGAAAAGTAAAATATCCGGTAGTATTAAAAGTTATATGGAAAAATGAACAAAATATTAACCACAAATGAACACTATGAACGAATTAAAATAAAAAGATAAAAATGAAAATTCCAATGTAAAAATGTATTCAGATTCAAAATATGTAGTTGATAGTATCAACAAAGGTTGGGCTAAAAAATGGCGTACCAATGGTTGGAAGCGTAATAAAAAAGAGATGGCTAAAAATCCTGATCTCTGGGCACGTATGCTGGATCTATTGGAAAAGCACAATGTAGAATTTATCTGGGTGAAAGGTCATGCCGGAAATCCAGAAAATGAACGTTGTGATGAACTGGCTGTAGATGCATCACAAGGTTTTGATCTTTCTGATGATGTGGAGTTTTTGAAGCAAAAGAAGAATCTAAAATAATTGTTTAAGAATAGAATATATCCAATAATTATTCTTTTTACATTTATTTAACCATCTCTGTGTTCTGCACATCAGTAGCCGGATTTACAACAATCTCAACGATGAAAATTTCTTTTTACATCTATTCTTCACTACATTTCCTTTCACTTGATTATATTTCGTCATCATTGTAAATTTCTAAATAATTATATTACTATTACAAAACACATGAATAACATAAATGAGGACTTAGAAAAACATTATGGATTGGACAAAAACAGTTACTCCATTTAGATTGAAATCTGCTGAATCACAAACACGATCTGAGTTTGAACGAGATCAGGATAGAATAATTTTTTCAAATGCTTTTAAAAAATTGAATGATAAAACACAGGTTTTTCCGATACCAAAAAATTATTTTGTTCATAGTAGAATGACACATAGCATGGAAGCATCTTCTGTAGGACGTTCTATGGGACAATTGGCAGCAGCAACAATTACAAATCTTCAGCCCAATCTTTTATTACAACATCCAAATTTCATAAAAGATATTGGTGAAATAGTCAAAACAGCTGCTCTTGCTCACGATATAGGAAATCCTCCTTTTGGTCATTCCGGTGAAGATGCAATTTCTCATTTTTACAGAGAGAATTCCAATTTACTTTCTGAATTGTCTGAAAAAGAAAAAGCAGATTTAACTAATTATGAAGGTAATGCACAAGGTTTTAGACTTTTATCAAATCTTGACAATGGTTTACAACTTTCTGCAAATACTCTCGCTGTTTACACCAAATATCCAAGAGAATCTATTGTAAATAATTATAAAAAATCTGATTATCAATACAGAGTTGACCAGAAAAAATATGGTGCTTTTCAATCTGAAATAAAAATTCTTGATAGAATTATGAATCATTTTCAATTATCAAAATTGTCTATCGAAAGTTCTGCATATTCACGTCATCCCTTATCCTATTTTGTAGAAGCTGCCGATGATTTTTGTTACTTAATCCCTGATTTAGAAGATTCTATAAGATTAAAAATTCTGGATCTTAAAGATATTGAAGATTATTTGTTCAATATTATTAATCATGAAAACATCAATATTGATAATTGTTATTTAAATAAATTAGCCAATACTGGTGAAAAAGTGGGATACCTACGAGCAAAAGCAATACAAAGTTTAATAATTCAAACTACTAAATACTTTCTAACAAATATTTCAGATATTACTTCAGGCAATTTCAATAATTCTCTTACCACAGGAATTCCATCGGCAAAAATACTGAACGAAATAAGAGAATTATCAATCAATCGAATATACAATTACAAACCTGTTCTTGAAATCGAAGCAGCCGGATTTGAGGTGCTTGGTGGATTACTGGAAACCATAATTGACTCATATCTTGAAAAACATAATCTCAAAAGACAAAAAATTCAGGAATTGCTACCTCCCAAACTAATCCTAAAGGAAGATAGTCTATACATGAAACTAATGAAAATAAATGATTTTATATCGGGTATGACAGACAATTATGCAATTTCTTTATATAGAAAAGTAAAAGGTATATCTCTTCCGGAAATATATTGACAAAACTGCTAATTCGAAAATTTATAAATACAAACGGAATGATATTTATCCTCTGGATTTAATGTCACAGTCGGGAAATTTTTCTGATTTGGACTATTAGGATAATGTTGTGTTTCTAAACATAATCCACCACGATGATGATAAACTTTTTTGTTTTTCCCGACCTCTGAGCCATCTAAAAAATTACCAGTATAAAACTGTACTCCTGGTTCATTTGTAAACACCTCCATTTTTATCTCGGTTTTTGGAGATGAAACAGTTGCAATTTTTTGCACTTCACCATTCCAGTTTTCCAACACCCAATTATGATCATACCCTCCACCATATTTCAATTGAACAAAATTATTTTTTATATGTTTACCAATTTTTGTGGGTTTACGAAAATCCATAGGAGTTTCTTCTACAAAAGCTAATTCTCCGGTTGGAATCAAATCTACATTAACAGGAGTGTACTTATTTGCATTAATTTGTACTATATGACTCATTACATCTCCTTCACCTGCCCCATTTAAATTAAAAAATGAATGATTTGTCAAATTCACAATCGTTGGTTTATCAGTCTTAGCCCAATACTCAATTTTTAATTCGTTATTATTTGTTAGAGTATAAATAACTTTAACGTCGAGATTTCCGGGAAATCCCTCTTCTAAATCCTGGGAATGATATTCTAATTCTAAAGTCTGGATATCAATTTGTCTTGCATTCCACACTACTTTATGAAAACCTTTTACTCCACCATGCAAATTGTTCTTTCCATCATTGGTTGTCAAATTGAAATTTTCACTATTCAAAGTAAATGTTCCATTTGCAATTCGATTCCCATATCTTCCAATTAATGCTCCAAAATAACTTTCTCTGGAGTTTAGATAATCTTCAATAGTCTCATAACCAAAAACAATATCCAAAACGTTATTGTTTTTATCAGGCATCAAAAAATTAACTACCCTTCCACCATAATTAGTAATTTGAGTTATTAAACCATTTTTATTTTTAAGCGTAAATAAATCAACAGATTTACCTTCTATTGTCGTGTTGAAATTCTTTGAATTAATCAATTTTTTCCCTTTAAACTTTTGAATTTTTAACCTTTATAAAAACAGCAAAAATCTATTTTCTTTGAAGTAAATATATAATAATTCTATGAATAGAACCAAATTCATTTTTTATTTTCTCTACTAAATATAAGGAAATACTTCAAATTTATTTTTCTATTTTAAAATTTTGTGAAATCTATCGAAATTTTAGATAATATTTCATGCCTGCCTGATTATTTAATAAAATGACAGTCAATAAATTATATTTTTACGATTTCATCAATTCATGATAAAAAATTTTTATGTATCTCAGACTTGACAGTGCAAGAGCGGAACCTATACTTATATATATAATAGATAAATATTGTTTTGGAAATGCTGAATGACGTAAATTTATTCCCAGTGTAATCATAATCCCAATAATCAAATAACTTGACCATGGAATAAATGCAAATATACAATTCATCTCTTTCATTCCACTGATTCTTTTCAAATTTTTATTAACAATTTTTAAAAATCCAAAATATCTAATTAATAATCCGAGTACAACCCCAGGAATTACATAGTAAAAAATATTAATATCCTGTATAGCAAACAGCCATAAAAAACCAAGCCGTAATAGCATTATCCCTACACCTAACCATACTAACCCAGCTAAAATTATCAATACATTTCTTGATACAGATAGTGTATATTTATCTCGTTTTTTCATATTTTTAACTTTTTCATTCTGTTTTTAACAAATATTATTGAAACATTTATACAAAATTTACACAAAGCAGAAAAATTTACAAGACGTAAATAAATATTGTCTTAATAAAACTATTGACATTCAATCTAAAAAGAGAATTATATAAAGTGTTTGGTATTAAAGCTGTTCTTCGAAAAGATGAGACCGGAGGTCCGACAGATAAATTCTTATCAGACATCATTACAAAAATGCGGACAAATGGCAGCTATGATAAAATAATGTCAGTTCTATATATGCCATATAATAACTGGCAACCATAAAAACAAATACTCCAATATCAAACCATTAATAAAATAATGGTTGAAGATTAATATTCCGATATCCTAACTCTATATTTAAAAATCAATTAACAATTGGACAATAAATAACGACAAAGTCATGACCACTATGCCTGCTTTATCACCCAGTATCAAGTATCCAGTATCAAGCATCTATTCAATTATCATAAATAACAACATAAGCACCATGATAATTATTAATTATAATATTTCTCCTTGCTTAATTCTTTTTTTTTCTCGAAGTTTCAAAATACGCAACAAATCTAATCACTACACAACGGTATTAATCACAACATTTAAACATTGAACTTATTATTTTTAGGGAGTTTATTATGAAGAAAACTTTTATGATTTTTTTTGTAATTGTAATTTTGTTTAGTTTTTCTTTTGGGCAGACTGTGATATGGAGTGAGGATTTTGAATCAAATGAAGATATTGGTGCAACAGGTGCGATTACACCCGGAACAAATGATGGTGTAACTTCACCATCAAGTGGAAAATGGAGCATTAATGTTGCTAATTGCAATTTATCTGCTACAACAGATTGGTTTAAAGTAACAAATCAATTATTTGAAGCCAGAGATATTGATGGAACTCAGCAATCAAATGGAACTGGTGTTGGTGCAGTTTGGACTTCTGAATCTATACCAATATTAGGTTATCCAAATGTATCAATTTCAATTGATGTATCAGAATCAGGTGACCATGAAGACAAAGATTTTATTAAAGCCTCATACCAATTAGATGGAGGAGTTGTTACTCAATTTGGATTATTGTATGATGATTTTGATACTGGAATATTTTCAGTTTCTAATCTTTCAGGATCGAATCTTGTTATTTTAATTGAAGCAGATAATAATGCCGATGCTGAATACATTAGGTTTGATAATGTGATTGTAACTGGTACAGGTGGTTCTCCAGATCCGGAACCTACAAATCATGTTACAAATTTCTCATCAACTGCTAATGATCATAATCAAATAGATTTGACCTGGATAGATGCAACCGGAGATAATTTGCCTGCAGGCTATTTAATAAAAGCAAATACTACAGAAAGTTTTGTAGATCCTGTTGATGGAACTGATTATACAGAAGATCCTGACCTGTCTGATGGTTCTGCTATTGTCAAAGTGATATATGGAGTTCAGACATACAACTTTTTCGGACTCAACGAATCAACCCAATATTTTTTCAAAATCTGGTCATTCAGTAATTCAGGTAGTGATATTGATTACAAAATCGATGGAGCAATACCAAATGATGATGCAACAACAGATGCAGCACCGGAATTACCAAGCATTGTTATCAATGAAATTCACGCAGATCCGGATGCGACAAATGGCGATGCAAATAATGATGGGACTGTAAGTTCAACTCAGGATGAATTTATCGAAATATTTAACAATGATAATACTTCAATCGATATGTCCGGCTGGACTGTTTCCGATGAAACCCGAGTCAGACACATTTTTCCGGCAAATACAGTTTTACAACCTAAAAGTGCAATAGTTATTTTTGGTGGAGGATCTCCATCAGGATTATTTGGTGGTGCAATAATACAAACTGCCAGTACAGGTTCGCTTGTTTTAAATAATAATGGCGATACAGTTACAATAATGAATGGGACTTCTATAATTGTCTCTTATAACTATGGAAATGAAGGTGGAGACAATCAATCAATTACCAGAAACCCTGATATTACAGGTGATTTTGTAAAACATTCCGATATACCACCAGGACATTTATATTCACCAGGTATGGAAAATAATGGTGACCAATCTCTTCCAATTACATTATCATATTTTAAAGCAACATCTCAAAATGCAACAGTTATTATTGAATGGAAAACAGAAAGTGAAGTAAACAATCTCGGTTTCAATCTCCATAGAAGTCAAAACAATGATAATTATGAAAAAATAAATAATAAGTTAATAAAAGGAGCAGGTAATTCATCTACAGCAAACTTATATTCCTTCACAGACAATGATGTAGTACCCGGAAAAACCTATAACTATAAACTTGAAGACATTAGTACAGCCGGTAAATCAAAAATCCATAAAACAATTACAATTACTGCTCAACCAATTAAAAATGAAACTATGATTATCGATGATTTTCAACTTTTTCCGGCTTATCCAAACCCTTGTAATCCATCTTCCACAATTCAATATAATATTCCTACTGAATGTAATGTGAATATTAATATTTACAATCTAAAAGGTGATTTGATAAAAAATCTGGAAAACACAGTGAAACATCCTGGTCAGCATAAAATAATATGGAACGGTAAAAACAACCAAAATCATCAGGTGGGAAATGGTGTTTACTTTTTCCAATTATCAACAAGTACCGGATTTGCCAAAACAGAAAAAGTAGTACTATTAAAATAGAGTTTTTCAACTATTCATTCAAAAAGAGGTCATCCTGTATAAAACTACATGATGACCTCTTTTATTTCATAGATTATAAAGAAAACATCTTTAAATTTCACTGAATTTTTGATTGGGTATGAGATTAAAATGAAAAAACATTGTGATTGGGTTTTAGAAAATAAATTAATGATAGATTACCATGATAATGAGTAAGGAACTCCTTTATATAAATAAATGAAAAACTTATCAGTAAAAAATACATTTTGGGCAATAATTGCCTGTTTGTTGTGGGCAACAGCCTTTACCGGAATCAAAGTAGGATTAAAATACTCCGCACCATTATCTTTTGCGGGTTTTCGATTTATGATTTCCGGATTATTATTACTGCCATTCACAGGAAAATTATCCAATTACTTTTTGGTAATAAAAAATAATTACAAACTGATATTCATCCTTTCAATGTTTTCTACATTCATTATTTATTCACTTTTCTACACCGGAATTTCAATGCTGGATGGCTCGCTGGCTGCAATTTTAATTGGTTCATCACCATTGATTACAGCAATTGGTGCTCATTATTTCATGGAAGATGATAAAATGAATTGGCAAAAAATCATCAGTTTGTTCATTGGATTGGTTGGCATTAGCATAATTGCAATCAGCAGAAAACCATGGCAAATGAATGGGCGTGCTGAATTTTTTGGTGTAATATTATTGCTTACCAGCACAACTTCCGGTACAATTGGAAATATTATTGTTGCAAAAAATCGTGATGTTATGAAACCATTAATTTTCACTTCTGCACAACTATTTATCGGAGGATTTTTCATCTTATTATTATCAATTCCAATTGAAGGCTTTCCAAAAATCATCACGGATATTGAATTTTATGTTGCACTTATATGGTTGGCTTTTATATCAGCTAGTGCTTTTGCAATTTGGTTTAATCTATTAAACAAACCGGAAGTTAAAGTATCAGATCTGAACCTTTGGAAGTTTATCATACCTGTTTTTGGTGCAATTTTAGCCTGGATAATTTTACCAAATGAAAATCCTGAATTATATCCTGTAATAGGAATGTTCTGTGTAGCAATAGCAATTATTTTATATAATTACTTCAACAATAAAAATTCATTACTCAAATGAAATCATTCTTCGTCATTATTTTCACTATATCATATGCAGGTTCTTCATAAGGATGAGTTTCCAATAATGCATTAATCACTTTTTTCATGTCTTTATCTTCACATACCATCTCTACTTTATATTCATCTATTCTTTCTGTTTTTCCTTTTTCACCTATAAAGGGATTACTATTAACTGATGGTTTGAATTGTCCCTGCCCTTTTACCTGCCAACAACATTTTTCATAATTCCCAATCTTTCCTGCTCCCATTGCAAACATAGCATTTTT
>JAOZSG010000155.1 GCA_029939785.1 Fidelibacterota bacterium
AATAAGTTCAATTGAAAGTTCGGAGAAAACTCCTCAGAAAAGTTCGGAGAAAACTACCCAGAAAATATTTAGTTTAATAAAACAAAATCCTAAAATATCTGCTGAATCTATTGCTAAAATATTAGAAATAAGCTCAAGAGCGGTTGAAAAACATTTGTCGAAATTAAAACAGAAAAACAAATTAGAACGAATTGGTCCAGACAAAGGTGGTTACTGGGAAGTAGTAAAATAAATGGTGCAAATTATGAATATAAAAAAATTATGTTGTCATCTGGTTTTATTGGTTACAATTTTTGTAACAATGACTTTTGCTCAGGTTCATGAGAGTGTTGAAAAAAATCCTTTAAGTTCAAAAGATAGTCTCCAATTTGATTCATTTACAGGAAGGATGTATGAAGTAATTCAAAAGGAAATGTTTGATTCAAAGACTGGAATTATCATTTTTGTTAATGATACTATTTGGGTGGACAAAAGTGAAAATTCATTGAAAAAACTATATTTTGATCCTGTTACAGGATTACCGGTTGAGGTTCAATCCAAAACAACTATTTCTATGAATATGTTTAATAAATCCCATAATGCTTTGTGGGCAGATGGTAAATTAATATCCCGAGTAAGATTGACCGCCAAAAAAGAACATAAATCATTACCATGGATGATGATTGGAGGACCTGCATCTTGTGGTACCATGATATTAACAAGTGTAGCAGGTGCATATATAGCCGCAGGTCCCGGCTTTTTGATTGGTAGTATTGCCGGTGCTGTATTACCACCTTTTGTATTTAGTGAGATTAGTGGAAAACCGAAAATTTTATATCCTGAAGATTTACCACAATCTCAAAGAGAAATATATAAAAAATTATACACAAAAGAGATAAAACGAAATCGGCGAAATAGTGTTTTTAAAGGTGAATTAGCAGGATGTGGAGTTTTTATTTTTGTTGTGGCATTACTTGCAGAGTTTTATTGATTGCTGAAAAAATATAAAATAAATATTATACTATTTGTGATATTGTTTTTATCTAATATTGCATTATCCCAAAGTGTTGCTGATACTTTACTCAGTAAAAAAGATATATCAATTACAAAAAAACTTTTTATTGCTCCAATATCTTTATGGCAGAAACTTTCTTATTCAACATCTGCTTTAAATTGTCAGTTTGAACCGTCGTGTTCACAATTTATGGCATTATCTATTTCTAAGCATGGGGCATTTGCCGGATCAATTATTGGAGCTGATCGAATAATCAGGTGTAATCCTTTTGCTCATTATTATCATACAAAATTGGATTCCGGTCATTTTCATATTGATGGAAGATTACTCGATACAGTTCCGGATAAAATTTATTTACACAAACCTGATATCAATATAGCAATGACAATTGTTCCCGGACTTGGTAGATTGAACAACAAGCATCCGGGTGACGGACTTTATAGCCTTTTGCTGGAATCTACTTTAGCTTTTTCCAGTTATTCGTTACATCGAAAAGGGCATCAAGTTGGAGCGATTATATTTGGAACAGCTGCAATTGTGTTTTGGTTGTCGGATTTCTATGATTCTTTGAGGATAAAAAGTGGAAAGAATAAAGTAAAATAAATTATAATCCTATCCTAATACCAAACCGGATTTGTCTTCCGAAATCAGGATATCCAACAACAGTTGAATATTTTTTACCAGTTAGATTTTGAATCTCTGTATAGATTCTAAGGTTGGAAAGTTTTTGGATTGTATATCCTGTTGTAATATCAAAAGTGATAAAGTCTCCGAGAGGTTGTGGTCCGGAACTACTAAATCTATCGTTTTCATAACTGGAAACATATTTCACGAAAAGGTTCAGATCAAAATTATTATAAGTTGCATATAAACCACTATTAATCAGAATCTCAGGGAATTCCTCATTTTTTTCCATCTTATCCTGTGATTTCATATGAGATCTCATAAAAGTTGCATTAAAAAATGGTTCAAAATGACGAAAAAGTTTAGTAAAACGAAACTCGAATTCAATACCTTTACTGTTTTGATCTCTGTTTGTATATAGTTCTAATATTCTGCCTGAAAGAGTATCCGTAAAAGTTGTACCACTTAATACAATAGCATTATTTTGGTTTGTATAAAACCCTGTCAAAGTAAAAATTCCGAGAGATGGAATTATTTTATTTAATCCTATATCTAATTTTGTAACGTCTTCTTTTTTAGGTTTTATTGAATTACTGGTCAATGTACCGGTTCTTGGAGTCACAAGCCCTTTAGTGACATTTATATTAATAGATGTAGAGTTATTCCATTGATAACTTGTACCAAGATTTGTCTGTATAACAGGTTCGTCCCATTCATTCTTTATAGGATCAACATTGCTTAAACCTTTTCCACTTCCATTGATATTAAAACCGCCATATTGATGATAATAAGTTTTATTTAATCTAACTCCTGCATCTATATTCCATTTGCCAAAGTTATGTTCATCTACAATAACAAAAGAATAGGTCGAAAGTTCGCATTTTTTACCAATATAAAATCGTTTGCCTTCAGGAGCATTCCAATAATTATAAAAAGTCCCAATACGTAAATTATTGTTTTTTATAATGCTTATTGATTGAATGAAATTTGCACCATATTCATAATCTGCTTCAGAGTATTGAATCATTTCAGTATCCGGTGTTTTTCTCATCTTCATTACAGGTTTTCGATCACTGAAATATAAATGCAATTCTGATGAAGATTTATTACTCTGTTTATGAAATATTTTGATATTTGTGAGTAATGTTTGGATAGGATCATAAGTCTGTTTGAAATTTTGGTATTTCATAGAAGCAGGAGCAATTGCAATTGCTAATTGTCTCTTGCCTTTTAGATAAAAAATATTTGACTGGATGTAGAAATTTTCAGAAGATTGATATTTAATATTTTGATAGAAATTACTATTTTTTTCTTCTGCATACATATTTTTAGGACCCTCTGTTGCCATGTATCCTAATCCAGTTGTAAAGGAAATATTACCAATTTTATTACCATGAGAAACTGAAGTCTTCAGGCTGTTGAATGTTCCATATTCAAGAGTTGCATTGGTTGTCGATTTCATGTATTCTTTGGTTTTAATATTAATAATTCCAGCCATAGGTGAGAAGCCTTTTAAAAGAGCAGAACTCGAACGGATAATGTCAATTTGCTCAATATCTGATGCAGAAAAAAAATAGGTGGTTTCATGAAATTCTTTTTGGACAATACCATTGATTGCGTAATCAGGATATGGATATTTCTGACCACGAACAGAAAAGAATTGTTTGACAATTCTACCACGGGTTTCTGTTAATCCACTGGGAATATATTTCATTGCATCAATTAAATTTTTTGCACCTTGTTTTTTTATCTCTCTGTGATTGATGGTTGTAATTGTAGATTTTAATGAAAGGGATTCAATCATAGGATTTGCAATCTGATCATGGTATTGATTACCGGTAACATCTATAGGTTGAAGTTTTAAAACAGTAGGTATTAGATTAAAATTCTGTATTACACTCTCATTTCCATTAAGAGTGACAATAATAGTTTTACTTACATATCCTATCCTCGAGACTACAAGATTATACTTACCGGAAGGTAAATTATTTAAGATATAGTATCCATTCTTATCTGATGATGCTCCTATGTTGGTTTTTGATATAGATATGTTAACATTTTCAAGTGGATAATTGGTGTCGGAATCTGTTATTTTACCATTTATTTGATTAGTATCTGCATATACTGATGTTGCAAGTAATAAGAAAATAATAGTTGAAAATATATATAATGTCCTGACCAAAATATTATCCTAATTTGTTACTCTTTTGCTATTTCTATTCCACTTAGTATTGATTTCGTTCCGTTAATTGTGTGAAACTCAATTTCTAATAAGTCGTTAACAGTTATTCCATTAAATTCTTTAATTAGGGTTTTATTTTTTCCTTTTGATTCTTTTATTATATTAATATTTCTGGACACAATATTTCCCTGGATAGAAATATCAAAATTTGAGGATGTATTTTGATCTAATTCAGCAAAATATAATTTTATAGTATATGTGTCTTGCTTGTTATTTTTTTCTGCTAGAGATATTTGGATTTTTGAGAAATTTTTCACACCTGATGAAGATACCCAGGGCATAATATTAGTAATTACTGATGAATGATTCCGATAATATTCTACGTTTTTACCAATAACATGTATTGGAATTTCAGGAGATTTACCTCCAATACTTGGATAATCTATCCAAAGGATATTATTATCGTCTATTCGATCTCCTGCAGATCCAAAATTAATTCCAATTTTATTTATTTTTTCTCCTGACCATTCAAAATCATTGGTTGTCCAATATTCCACATCTTCCATATGGATGAGAGCCAGTGATGTTTGATTTTGATATGAACAATTACAGGTACGCGTGTAATCAGGTGCATTTAGTACACCATCAGCTGCAATAAGGTTAGAAGTACAGCTTGATTTAAATCCACCAAAATTTCCGGTACCACCCATTTTATTAAGATCATAAAATCCGGCAGCAGCAGATCGAAATGTGAGTAAATATTCTGAAGCAATATTATAATTACAACCGTATGAACGAGAATATTTCCATAGATTTTTTTCATTTGTAATAGGATTGACTACATTTATTAATTCGCCTGTAAAAAGATTAATGGCATGTTTATCAGTAAAAATACGATTATTATGAATAATTGGAGGATTCTCATAATGTAATTTTTTATCCCAAATTATTTTGCCATTTTTGCTGTTATGAAGAATCATTCGCCTACCTTCTTCCCCAGAAATCATATCACGTGATGAACGGGTAGCTTGTAATAAAAAATTATTTTCTTCTGATATTGATAGCCAACTGCCGAATATATTCTCGTTTGATTCCCAGACGGTTTTCCCTGATTCAATATCCAGTGCGAAAAGAGAATAATCTGTAGGGTATTCCATACCACGTCTCTCAAACCTTTTTGCAAAAAATGGTGAAAATTTATCAAGGCAATATAAAATATTATGACCTGCAGTTATTCCATTATGAATAAAACCATATTTTGCGCTTTTTTCCCAGAGTAATTCTCCTGTATCTCTATCCATTACAAATAGTTTAGTGCTTGAAACGTTATTAAAATTAGTAAAATCACGTATCATTATTTTTTTCCAGTCAGGTGCTTTATCATATTCTTTTTGTTCTTCTTCATTTCGGTTTTCCATATTCTTATAGTCTGGTATTCCTGAAGTTCCAATCAAGTAGTTTTTATAAATTCCTATATAGCCCCAGCGTGCTTTTTTTGATAATTTAAATGTATTTATTTTTTTTCCTGTTTCCATATCAAGAACATAACATTTGTCTTCGTTAACAATATATAATTTATCCATTGTTGCAACAAAGTTTGTTCCTCTGGAGTTTGCTCCCGGAGCATGTGTCTGACTTCTTTTTAAAGAATTGAAAGAATGTGTTTCATTATAATAGATACCATAAGTATTCAGACTATCAAGTTTTGTTTTCCATAACACTTGCCCGGTATATACATCACGTGCACTAAATTTATTTATACCTTGTATAATTAATTTTCCGCCAATTATCTGTTCTGGAGGTCCATGTCCGTGTCTTGGTAAAACATCCATATTTGAACTTCCTCCAAACCATAAAATACCCATAGGAAGTTTTACATATTTATCATCTGATTTGACAGTATTTTGAATATTCCCATATTGATGAGTCCATGTTCCTGCATCTTTTAGTGAACCTTCACGTGATATTATCAGACCATTTTTTATATCTATTATTTTTAAGCCATGAAGATTTGAATTGTTTGCAATTTCTTTAAATTTGTGTTTTTGATACGAATTAAGTGGAATAAATATTTTTCCACCATAAGGTCTTGTGGAAAAATACAGGTTTTCTAAATATTCCAAATTGTTTTCAAAATTTGATTCTTTTAAACCATCAATTATTGTTGCTTTTGCAAAATAGGGCGGGATATTGACCGTTTTGGGATTTCCTTGTAATAGATGAATACGCTTCCCATTTAGTCCAGCTTTATCAAATTTACCTCTAAGTAAATTAATTTTTTCTACTGATGGGTCAATTGCGATAATATTAAGATTTGAATTGTATACTATTGCAGCGAGAAGGTCTGGATTTTTAATTCCATAATAAAGAGCATATCCATTTTGAATATTTAAATTGTCTAATATCTTCAAAGATTTTTTATGGTATTTTTCTGCAATTTGTAATTTGACTGGGTTATGATGAAATTCTTTTACATTATCTTGTTTTATACTAAATGCCATAATTTTTCCATCAAGAGTGATTGCAAAAAGTTTATCATCTGCTGTGATTAATCTTTCAAATGAGCCCTTAATATTTTTTTGCCAAATTATTTTATGTGTCTTTGAATTTAGGTTGACTTGCAGAGCAGTGATTTTATTTTTTCCTCCACAATATAGTGTATTACCAGATTTTATAAGATCACCACTTGCATCAACTTTTATATTAAATAATATTTTTGATGGATTTGATCTTGCACTGACTTTTATAGAATTTCCTGAGTAATAAATTGCTTTTTCGTCAATTGTCGGATATTTTCCTAGATGTGTTTTCCCTTTACTCAAACCTGTATTTGCATTATAAAGTGCAACATCACGTTCTGCAAGATGATTAAAGAAAAATGTATCTATTGCACTGATATAAACACCACCTTGATGTTGAGCCTCAGCAAATTTAAAATATTCAAATTTCCCTGTGTTCTTATCAAAACATGCAGGAACTGAACGACCTCCTGAAACTAATAATTTGTTGTCAAGAATTGCCATTGAACCTTGTGGTGCAATTCCTGCAAAAGCAGGACTCCAGTGAGGTTGACGAATATATTGAGAACCGGTTCCATCGTTTTTCCAGATTATCTGCCCTGTTTCAGCATTTAAAGCATATATAAAAGTTCCCATAAATGGCCATATTCCTGCTGCAAAATATATTCGGTTATCCTCGAGAACAACTCCACCACGGGCTGGCCACATTGATATTAATCTTTTATTACCAATAATTTTTTTTAATGATGGTGTTCCAAGAAATTTCCAGATAAGATTTCCTGATTTTGCATTCAAACAGTATAAAAACCCATCATCGCTTGTAAAATATATTTTATCAGAATTTCCTGCCATTGGAAGTCGAACAGGTCCGTCAGTAAAAAATGTCCATTTAATTTCGCCTGATTCAGTATCGATTGCCATTACTTTATCACAGTCATTGAAACCGATATATAATGTCTTTCCTATTACAATAGGTTCAAAAAGACGATCAAAACGCATTCTGTCATTATTTATTTGGTCATCCCAGGTTTGTTCTCTTTGGGAAAAATGATGGATCCAGGATAAATAAAGTTCATCAGAGAGTTGAAGGTTCGACGCTGCAGTTCTATTCGGATTTGAACGAAGCATAGGCCAATCAACTGCATGGAGATTTGATACCACACAAAAAAGTAAAATGGTTATTATTTGTTTTATTCTAATCATTAATGACTCCAAAACAATGGTTGTAAAAACTTATTTAATCGTGAGGAAAATTTATATGATAAAATGAAATTTAGCAATCACTATTAAAGTTTGAAAACTTCTGACCCGAGATTAAAAAATAGAAGACACTTTATTTTTCATATATAATTTTATTAAGTTGTAAAAAAAGATATGAGATAAAAATAATCATTTTGTATATTTAGATTAAAGAAAAAGAGAAAAAAATGTTAAATAAAAAACAAATAAATATCATTTCAAATTACTTCAAAGATAAACCAGTTAATAAAGCATATGTGTTTGGTTCATACATTAGAAATGAAGAAAATGCAGAAAGTGATATTGATATTTTAGTTGAATTAGATTATTCACAACAAATAGGTCTTAGATACATCAGAATGAAAAATGAATTACAAGTATTATTAAAAAATAAGGTTGATTTAGTATCACAAAATGCCATCTCAAAATATATTCGTCCAATAATTGAAACAGAAAAGCAACTTATATATGAAAAATAGAATTACTGATGAAGTAAGACTTAAGCATATTTATGATGCTATTGAAAGTATAGAAAATTTTCTACAAGATAATGATTT
>JAOZSG010000156.1 GCA_029939785.1 Fidelibacterota bacterium
ACTTTTTACTTGGTTCAGATCTATTAATTATTCCCAAATGGGCTGATAGTCCCGCATTACCTAAAGGAACATGGAGAACTATATCTCTAGTGGGTGAAGATAGTAGAAATGATAAATACCAACCAGATGTAAAAATTCGTCCGGGTTCAATTATACCTGTTTCTGATATTATCCAGAATACTACTGAATATTCTTTGAAAAATCTTGATCTTTATGTTTCTCTTGATGAAAATGGAAAAGCTACCGGCACGCTCTATCATGATGAAGGTGATGGATACGGATATAAAAAATCAAAATATTCTATAACCACATTTACTGCTGAACAGAAAAGTAATAATGTAATTGTGAAAGTTTCAGATAAAAAAGGTAAATTTCCTCCTAAAACAAAAAAACTGACTGTTCATTTGATTACAGATGAAGGAGTCATAAAATCCGAGGGTAAACTATCTAAGGCAATAAAGATAAAACTATAATTTTTGAAAATCTGTATAAATGATTAAAATCCACAGATTATCAAGAAATTTCTAAAATGAATTTAAAATACTTAATATTATTTTTCATTATTTTAGAGATATCAATATCTCGAGTTTACTCCTCAATTCCATCAAAAGTATCTTATCAGGAAATTCTATTAGCAATGCAGACTCAATCAGGATATGATTATACAAAATCAACAAATGTTGCAAGATTTCAGGCAAATGTTTTATTTCAAATTGCATATAATTCATTAGAAAAGGATACTAACCGAACAATCCTGCTGATTGGTCATTTGGAGTGGTTCAACGCATATAAGAAATTTATCGGTTTAAGTAATTCAGAATTGCCTTCTTATGCACACCTTGCAAAGGATTTTAAACAGGATCAGTTATTAGATTTTAGACAAGGAAAAGTTTATGAAAAAATAGTACAGGGGCGCAAACCTATTCTTGCTATGAATGTGGTTTTAGGATGGTCACTATCTACGGGTTTACCATCAAGATATTTTTATATAGATACTCTATCAACACCCAACCTCAAAGTTACAAATAGTAATAAGATTACTTATAGACTTCTTGATTTTGGGAATATGATTTTATATGACGACATTGTCGGATTAACAGGACAACCTACTACTGGTTTTCTCGGTCTGTTGTTTAAGTTTATTGGTGAGGGACAGGTTGTTCAATCAAAAAGTACTATTTCTCATGACAATATATTCATAAGCAGAGCAAAGGCTAAGAAAGGTCCTTTTCAGATTGAATCAACCCTGACAATTCTTCCAAACGGAAATGCACAAAAAGGACTTCCCAAAAACAGAAAATATTTAAAATCCTCTGAAAAATTTCTTCAGCAACCATTAAAGATAAACTACATTCCCTTTGAACCAGAGATTATCGCAATAATTTGTGGGGAAGAATAATTCTAACAATTTTTATATTCAATAATGGAAATTTATAACAGACATCAACCAATAAAACGATTATCATATTTTAGATTTTACGAAGAATTAAATGATTTTTTGTCTAAAGATCTGCATAATAAAGAGTTCTCTTATGAGTTTATTGGAAAACCGGCAATTAAAGATACTATTCAGGCAATTGGTGTTCCTCACGTAGAGATTGATCTAATATTAGTAAATGGAAAATCTGTTGGTTTTGACTATCAACTTCAGGGTAATGAAAAAATATCTGTTTATCCTGTTTTTGAATCATTGGATATATCGATAGTAAATCATCTGAGGCCAAAACCATTTAGAGAATTAAAATTTATTGTAGATGTAAATCTTGGAAAATTAGCACCAAAACTTCGATTACTGGGATTTGACACCTTATTTGAAAATAACTATAATGATGCTGAAATAGTTAAAATATCAATTGAGGACAAACGAATTATACTGACACGTGATATTGGAATTCTGAAATGCAAAGATGTTGTTCATGGGTTCTGGGTAAGAAGTACAAATCCACATGAACAATTAAAAGAGGTTGTAAAACGGCTCCAATTAAAAAATCAGATAAATCCTTTTACCCGTTGTTCGATCTGTAATGGGTTATTATATTCTGTGAAAAAGGAATTATTAGAGGATTATATTCCTCAAAAAACCTTTCTTCAATTTGATAAATTTATGGAATGTGAAAATTGTAAAAAAATATATTGGCGAGGTTCACATTGTGAACGAATTGATCAAATGATTGAAGAATTGGAATAAAATCAAAACTTCAGAACTTCGGATTTGGCGTAAACAATTGTCTTAGTTTTGATAGAATAGTATCGTAATCACTATCAATTATCAATTAGTACCCAAATATATTCTAAATATCCAATATCCAACACGGAATTTCCAAGGATGAAAGAGAAATCATTGGAAGTTACAGTAGTATCATATCTATTAATTATCAAAATATCAGAGGTACATTATTTATTTAAACTTTATTCAAACTATGTGATTTTTTAAGCACCAGAGGTGCATTCCTATTTGTAAAAAAAATGGATTATCTAATGTATTATAGCACCTTTAGGTGCGGCTCTATTGTTAATAATACGAAAGCAATAGTACACGGATCAAACGGATTGAACTGAACTGCACAGATTTTATTAATTTAATTCAAACCAATTCCCGACTGAGGGAAAAATACTTAAAAATGAATCTTCAAACAAATCGGTCTAATGATTTCTGAAACGAGTATCGAGTATCAAATATCGAGTAAATGACAAATAGAACAATTTATATTACGATCATATCTGTGAAGGAATTTAAAAAGAAAAGAATTAAACTTTATACGAGTCCTGTATCTCTAATCGAAAACTATAGTTTTCTTTCCATGCACTAAAATTCGATGTTCAGAATGCAAATGTAAAGCCCTTGCCAGTACAAGTCGCTCCAGATCTCTTCCTTTTCTAATCAGGTCTCTTGTAGTATCTTTATGTGAAATTCGGATTATATCCTGGTTAATAATTGGTCCTTCATCTAATTCTTCTGTCACATAATGACTTGTAGCACCAATTAATTTTACACCTCTTTTGTACGCCTGTTTGTAGGGATTACCACCAATGAAAGCAGGTAAAAATGAATGGTGAATATTAATAATTCTATCTCCAAAACCGGCTAAAAAATCAGGCGACAAAACCTGCATATATCTTGCTAAAACAACTGTGTCTATTTTGTGTTTTTTTAGTAATGATAGTTCTCGTTCTTCCTGTATTTTTTTGCTGTCATTCATGACAGGAAATATATGATATGGAATATTATATTGATCAGCAAGAGATTGCAGATCAGGATGGTTTGATATGATTAGAGGAATTTCAATGGGGAATTCTTCGAGTTTTTGTCTCCATAAAATTTCCTGAATGCAATGATCGTACTTTGAAGTAAAAAGAGCAACCCGAAGTTTTTTGTCAGTAAATTCTATTCGCCAACTGGCATTGAATTCTTTTCCCAAAGGTGCAAAGGCTTCATCTAAATCAGAAGCAGGGATACTAAAATTATTCATATCCCATTCAACCCTGATAAAGAATATTTTTTCATCAGAATCAACATGTTCATCAAGATTCATAATATTTCCGCCACGTTCAAAAATAAAATTTGAAATCCTGGAAACAAGTCCATTTCTATCCGGGCATGAAAGTAATAAAATTGCTGTCTTTTTCATATTGATCCTTTTTTTACCACTAATGCACACGAATCCGTCGGTAGTCGGACATATTTCTACTAATATTTAAATAATTGTACATTTAGATTTTATTTCGTTCATAGTGTTTATTTGAGGCGAATATTTTTTATAAATCTTTTAACACTACTGATTTTTATTTTCCTGCTTTTTGGACAAGTTTTTCAATTCCTGTGATAACCATTATTTCAGTTTGAGCAACCGGTTTTTTACAATCTTTCAAAACCTTCATTACTTTTTGATTCCAGAAGTATGAAGGTTTTTTATTCGATTCAATATATTCGATTGCTTGCAATCCAATTGTTGAGGCTTCTTCTAACTTTTTTGATATTGGTTGTATTTCTTTTAATATTGGTGATTTTTTTATTAATCGTTCGAGTTTTATGTGATTTGATTTCCATGATTTTAGATAATTTTTTATTGCAGAAATATCGCCTTGATCTCTGTTATAGCCATCAACTAATTTGTTAAACTCCCTCGCTATTTGTTGGTCAGGTCGTGCAGCATCGACAACTCTGGTGAGAGGCGAATGAGAAGTATATGTTCCTTCAAATTGAGCATTACGCTGATAGATTTTAACAGGTTCTATAACATCGATTAATGTTTTAAGTGGCAAAATATCATTGTTATTTGTCAATCTTCTAAGCATCATTCTGTAATTTTTAATATGAGTAATTCCCAATTCTTCAAGATTGTAACTGATTATATCAAGGCGTCTATACATATCGTCTATATCTTTTACAGAACCAGGTGACCAGAATCTCTCTGCAATAGCTGCTGTTCTTGGCCATATACGTGAATCAATTGTTTCAGGTGTTACAAATTCACTCCACATTGTTGCTTCTCCACCAAGTATAAATTTCTTTTCAGAATCAGTAAGTGGTGAATCAGCAGGAATAGGATCATTGAGGTAATGTTTTGTTGTAGGGTGAATCAGGTCAATATAATAACCATTTGAAAGAATTGCCATATAGCCTTTTTGTGCGGCATTGACTAAAGACTCTATACCTCTCCAGGAATGTATTACACTGTTTTTTGGTAATTGTGGATGTAATATTTCATCCCAACCCATCATTGTTTTGTCATATTTGGTAAGAATTTTTAAAATCTGTTTATTAAAATATGCTTGAAGTGCATGATTATCTTCAATATTATTATCTTTCATAAACTTTTGAATATCTTCGTTATTATCCCAGGTTTTTCCATTGTTTTCATCTCCGCCAATATGTATATAATCATCTGTAAATAACTCAGACATTTCTTCAAAAAATTTATCAAGAAATATATATACAAAATCATCAGTTGGATTTATTGTCGGATCCATTATGCCCCATCTGCGTTCAATGGTTCTTTTATCCGGAGAACTTGCAAGTTCCGGATATGCGACAATCCAACTTGTAGCATGTGCAGGAACGTCAAATTCAGGAACAACTCGAATTCCCATGTCATGTGCAAACTTTATTATTTCCTTAATCTGAACTTGTGTATAATAAACACCATCAGAACCTAAAAGATGTAATTTGGGGAATGTTTTGCACTCAACTCTAAATCCTTGATCATCCGCCAGATGCCAATGCATTACATTCATTTTGACTGCTGCCATTGCTTCCAGATTTCGTTTCATTACATCAATTGGCTGAAAATGTCTGGAGGCATCTATCATCAGACCTCTCCATGGGAATCTTGGTTCATCTTCAATTTTTACGGCAGGAAAATAATATCCCTGATCATCTACGCTCAGAAGTTGCAAAAGTGTTTCGAGACCTCGCATTGCACCAATATCAGTTGCAGATTTAAGTTTAACTTGTTTGGAAGTAATTTCTAAAGTATAACTTTCATCTTCTTTCAGAATAACTTTCCCAACCCGACCTGAATTTATTGTAATTGTTGCATTCTTTACAGAACCAATGGAAGTAATAAAATCCTGTTCGAAAAACAAACCTGTTCTACCATCAAGTCGCCGAAGTGTTCTGGTACTATATTTCAATAGTTTTTCACCACATTCACCAAGAACTTCTATTTTTAGTTTGTTATTTATACGAAATTTACCATCGTTCATTTTTATATTTTTCGGAACAGGCATTAAGTTTAGAGGTTTTCTCTGTGAAGCATTTAATAAACCAAATACTGCAATAAGCAACATGAAACTAATTTTTAAAATCTTACTTGATAATAACATACTATCCCCTGATTATAAAGAATTCATGGTCATTTTCATATATTTAAATTAAAACTATTAATTACAGAGCCAATTATGACTCTGTAATTAATAGTGAAAAGTTATGGTACTGTTATGTAAGAATCAAGTTACCAAAAGATTGTATATAATACAACGAGTATAATACTAATAATAACAACACTAATGTTGAATACTGGTTCTGTGGCAAATAATTTACGTGATAAAGTAATACCTTTTGGATCATCTTTACCTTTACCTTCAATATAACTAACAACAGCAATAATAATCATAGTAGCAATCCATGTAATCATCATTTGATTCATCCATGGTATTTTGGTCCAAAATTTCAATGCTAATGCAATAGGAACTGAAAGAATTACTCCCCAGATAGCACCATTGTTTGTAGATTTTTTATAAAATAATCCAATTATAAATACACCGAGAATACCAGGGCTTACAAGACCGGTATATTCTTGAATATATTGAAACATTTCTTTAATAGTACCAAGTAATGGAGCAACCATACAGGCAATTATTAATGAAGTCAATACTGTAATACGACCTACAGTCACAGTCTGTTTATCAGTAGCATTTTTATTTATATAAGGTTTATAAATATCCATTGTAAAAATAGTCGCTGTTGAATTTAGCATAGATGCAAGTGAAGATACAATTGCAGCTGCAAGTGCCGCAAGTACCAATCCTTTGAAACCGGATGGAACGAATTCACTAATTAACCAAGGATAAGCTTTATCATAGTTGACACTACCAGCTGCACCGAAAGCCTCTTTTGCACCTTCAATTGCAGCAGTTCCTTCTGGTGCAGACCACATTACATAGGCTACTATTCCCGGAATTACTACAATAAGTGGAATGATCATTTTCAGAAAAGCGGCAAAAGCAATACCTTTTTGTGCTTCTTTTAAAGATTTTGCAGCAAAAGTTCTCTGGATAATATATTGATTAAAACCCCAGTAATATAAGTTCGCTACCCACATACCACCGACTAATACTGCAATACCCGGTAAATCGCTATAACTTGGATGTCCTTTTTGCAGAATCATTTGAAATTTATCACCGGCAACATTATAAATATGACCTAAGCCATGAAAAACACCACCATCAGGAGTAACATGGTTAAGAGCAATTACAGAAGTAATTAAACCACCAACAACAAGTAAGATAACCTGGATAACATCAGTCCATGCGACAGCAGATAATCCACCCCAGATAGAATATGCAGCAGCGAAAAATGCAAGTCCGAGAATTCCTATCATTATGTAGTTACCATCTCCAACACCCAAAATTGTGTCAAGTGCTTTTGCACCAAGAAATAAAACGGATGTAAGGTTAACAAAAATGAATAAGGCTATCCAAAATACAGCGAGAATTGTTTTAAGATTTGTACTATAACGTTGTTCAACAAATTCTGGGATTGTATATAATTTTTTTTCTATAAAAATTGGGAGAAAAAATTTACCAACAATCAAAAGTGTAATTGCTGCCATCCATTCATATGATGCTATAGCAAGACCGAGCGAAAATCCTGATCCTGACATTCCAATAAATTGTTCAGCTGAAATATTGGCAGCAATCAGTGATGCACCGATAGCCCACCAAGGCAATGATTTACTTGCTAAAAAATAATCCTCAGCATTTTTTTCATGACCTTTTTTACTACGGGAAACCCATAGTCCGACACTTACAATCAATATTGCATATGAAGCAAATATGATATAATCAATTAATCCAAATTCCATTAATTTTCCCCTTAAAATTAGATTTTTTTATAAAATGAATAATAAGATTATTAATACTATATAACAAAATTATTGAAACGAATATAATAAATTATGTAACCGATTACACCATTTTTGCGTATCTGTGTGATGTATTCATCCTCGATGAATACCAGGGGCAAGGACTTGGCAAATGGCTAACGGAGACGATCATCAATGTGCTGGATGAAGAGGGTGTACGATGGACGATGCTGGCAACACGTGATGCCCATGAGTTATATGGTGAGTATGGCGGATTTCAGAAGCTCTACTTACCAGAAAAATGGATGGGGCGTGTCAACCCCCGTTTACTGCGCAGTTCAGGCCAGAGTTATACCGTGCCTGGTGATGGAATGTAGTTGGTCAGGACTCAAGGAAAGGCATTTACGTATAGATAAGAATCGGTGACGGTATAGTATGATTTCAGACATCCTGATGGATCATTGGATTCTTAGTTGATATGATGTATTCCTCGAAGTAATGTGGTACACATAAGACACTCAAGGTTTGT
>JAOZSG010000006.1 GCA_029939785.1 Fidelibacterota bacterium
AATCATTTCTGTATTCTTTTTCGGCATTATCCAATTGAAGTTTTAATGATTTTAATGAATTCTGGATTTGGGCATTTTTTTGTTTAAAATTTTCCTGCTGATAAATTTTTGCAAGGGAGTTTGCCAGATCTTTTGTCAAAATCGGATCATAATCTCTAACTTTTATATTTATAATATTAGTAAAACCCTCTTGTTCGGTAGTAACTCTAGATTTAAGTCTTTCAATTGCACTTACAGAACTTTGGTCCTCCTTTATTTCACTGGAAGTCATGTTTGAATCAATTATTCCTAAACTTTTTGCTGCTTTCTCAATCATAGAATAACTTTTTATAACAGCGGCTCTAGTTGCTAGATCATCACCGTAATTCCATGAAATACTTTGCATATATAATCCGGTTAATGATGTAGATCGTTCTATCTGAAGGCTTGCTGATGTCTGATATACCGGCGTTGGCTTATTAAGGATAGAGAAAATTAAACTAAAAAAAGTTAACATGAATGCAGTGAGTATTACAATCAATCTTTTCTTTTTAATTATTCTCCAATAATCATTAAAATCTAGTTCATATTGAGTCATTATAATCCTGTCATCTAGTTGTACTTATATAATATACTGATAAAGCAGAAGCAACAAGTTGTATTATATAGTAATATGGTCTGATATATTCTGAAAATTCCCATACAAAACCACGTTTTTTGGGTAATACAATAATTCTATCACCGTCTGCCAGATAAATATTATTTTTATCTTTTCTTTTAAATAGAAAATCTTCGAGATTAAACTTTAATTTATCTCCATTTTTACGAGTAATTATTATTTCGTCGTAATCTGCATTTTTAGTTATTTTACAAGTATTTGCTAAAAAGTCAGCAAGCCTGAGATTACCTCGTATAGGATGTATTCCGGAATTTTCAATTTCACCGAAGACATAAACAGATTTATGACTGACAGTTACAACACTTATATCTACTATTGGAGTAAGCATATATTGGGATGCTTTCTCTTCTAACAACATTTTTGTTTTTAAAATAGACATACCGCCTACATGTACATTACCGAGAAGTTTATGATAAATATCGCCGTTATTATCAATTGGGCACGTTTCTGTTTCATCTGGATTTATTTGACGGGCTGAAGTTTCATTAATAGCAATTTCTAAAACATTACCATATTGTAAAATATAATTATCAGAATATCTGCTATAAATCCTCTTATCAGCTAATTTATGAACTATTACTTTATCGCCATTTTGAAGTTCTATATTCTCTTCAATTTTATTTGCATACAAATAATCTATCATATTAAATAATGAAGACTGACCGTTTAAATGTAAAATCGTAATTTCAGAAAGATCAGCATTTGGAAGAGTACCACCCTTTTCAATAATAAATTCTGCGACTTTTTTCCCATGCTCAACTTGATAAACACCTACAGAAGACACTTCCCCATATAATATAATAGTATTACTCATCTTATCCACAATTTTTATTGAGATAAACGGATTTGTAAAATATTTTTTTAATTTTATTTGTAGTATTTTCTCGCTATCATGAATTGTACGATTTTCAAGATTAATTTCCCCTAATAAAGGATGGTATATTTGTCCATCTTCCATTATTTCGTAAATATTTGTTTCCACTTTTTGAGTATCACGGAAATTTATATCAGAGTATGTAATCTGAATTTTATCACCAATTGATAACACTGAATTATCCTTAGTATCCTGTCCATATAATGATATAAACATTAAACTTAGTATTAATGTCACAATTTTCAAGTGAGTAATTAGTTTGATTTCCATTAGATTATACCTTTAATCTACTTAAAATTAATATGCTGATAATATTTTTGCCATTACACTTGTTGATAAATAATTTAGATCAATAGGCTTGGTAATATAATCGGTAGCACCATTTTCAATTGCTTCAAGTGCAATTTCTCTATCACTTAATCCAGTAACCATTATTATTTCTATTTCAGGATATTGTGGTTTAATTTTTTTCAGAAAATCAATTCCGTATCCATCTGGTAATCTAATATCTAGTAATACAAGAAAAGGGCGAAAATTCTCTATTTTTTCTTCTGCTTCTTTTAGATTTCCTGCAGTTTCGGTTTCATAACCCTGTGCTACTAAAAATTCTTTGACGAGATATCTTATTTCAGGTTCATCATCTACTATTAAAATTTTCTTCATGTTTTTCATACTTTCATATTAGCTTTTAAACAATTTAATTATTAATCTATTATATGTCAAATTAATCTATATTAATATCTAAAGAATTCAGTGCATCCTTTTGAACAAATATTAAACGATTTTTTTTTAATTATATATTTCCTTAATGTTTTATATTTATCATTATTCCATATTTTTGTAAATTTGTTTGCTTTTATATTACCTAATTCATGATTCATAGAATGATAAGGTCGGACACTTCCGTCAGGAAATATATAACTTGTCATCCATAAACTCATGCAACGATTTTTATATGAATGTGATTTAAATGTAAATTTTTTGTACCATTCCAGAATTTCATCATGATCAAAATTGGGATAAAATGAAATATCAAAATTCTTTTTAATTCTTTTAATTTTTTTAATCTGCTCGATAATTATTTCAGGTTTAATATTAGGAATTGTTTCATTCGCAAAGCCCTGCCAATCTTTTGGATTACTTTGAAATTTAGTAACAAATTGTTTTTGAAAATTATTTACAGTTTGAGTATTAAGAAAAAGAAGATGGTGAAATGTTAAATTATCTGGAAAAAAAATCTTAGACGATTCAATAGTATCAATTAATGTATCATAATTATTTTCAAATATTGTACTATTAATATTAATTAAGGGCTTTTTTAGATTGAATTTAGATTTAATATTATGAATTGTTTCAAAACCTTCTAATGCTTTTTTATAAGCACCTTTTATTCCTCTGATTCCATCATGAACTTCTTCTGATCCATCCAAAGAAAAAATAATTTCATCAATTCTTGCATTAATTAATTCTTCTGCATATGATGCTAATAAAATTCCATTTGTAATTAGATTACATCTTAAACCGGCTGATTTGATAATTTTTATTACTTCCACAAAATCAGGATAGATTAATGGTTCACCACCAAAAAGCGTAATATTCGGTTTAAAAAATTTCACATCATCAATTAATTGTTTTATTTCATCTAAAGATAATTGTTGATTTAAAACAGATGTACTATATTGTTTAAAAACACCCGCTTCCCCCCACTGTCCACACATTTTACATTTTAAATTACATCGATATGTTAAAAAGATTGAGATTGTTTCAGGCCAAAAACTTTTTCCATTCTCGAAATGATAAGAAAATCCAGACTTTAGTCGATGGGAAATATTTTGAAATGCATATCCTGGTTGTTTTATTGATTTTTTAAATGCTCTTAATATATTTTTTTTTGGTATCATAATCCTATATAGTTTCCTATTAATTAAAATTAATACTAATTAACAAAAAATCAATAATAAACATTAATTATTTATATTTTATACATTCAATTTGCTATAATGACAATAAAAAGTATTTAAATTGTCACTTTTTGTCAAAAAAAATATTTTATTATCTGTGATTAGTTTAAATATTTACCTTTAGAATTTATTTAGGTTATAACAACCAAAATTGGTATGACTTTTTGACTTACATACTCAATGGCACGTACTTTGTAAAACGGCTCAATGATTTTTTTAATAAATGTACAATATTTTAAAACAATATAATACTAAGTAACAAAAAAGGAGACAAAATGAAATTAAGACCATTAGGAAATCGAGTTCTTTTAATCCCTGAACAGGCTGCAGAGAAAACAGCAGGTGGTATATTTTTACCAGACACCGCAAAAGAAAAACCCCAAAAAGGTAGTATTGTTGCAGTTGGAGCAGGAAGCGTAAAAGAAAATGGTGAACGAACACCCATGGAATTAAAAGTAGGTGACAACGTTCTTTATGGTAAATATTCAGGTACTGAAATTACTTATGAAGGTGAAAATTATTTAATCATGCAAGAAAGTGACATAATGGCTATTCTATAATGAATAGATTTAAAGGAGAAAAATATAATGGCAAAAGAAATAATATATAATTTAGAAGCAAGAAGTGCTTTAAAAGCCGGAGTAGATAAACTAGCTGATGCTGTAAAAGTTACTCTCGGTCCAAAAGGTAGAAACGTAATAATAGAAAAAAGTTTTGGTGCACCTACAATTACAAAAGATGGTGTTACAGTTGCAAAAGAAATTGAGTTAAAAGATAAAAGAGAAAATATCGGAGCTCAAATGGTTAAAGAAGTTGCATCTAAAACATCTGATATTGCAGGTGATGGTACAACAACAGCAACTGTTCTTGCTCAGGCAATTATTACAGAAGGAATAAAAAATGTAACTGCCGGTGCAGATCCTATGGAATTGAAACGTGGAATAGATTTAGCAAGAGACCAAATTGTTAAAAGCTTAAATTCGATGACAAAATCTGTTGTAAGTAAAGAAGAGATTTCACAAGTTGGTTCTATTTCAGCTAATAATGACAAAAATATTGGAAATCTTATTGCTGATGCGATGGACAAAGTTGGTAAAGATGGTGTTATAACTGTTGAAGAAGCAAAAGGTACTGAAACTGCTCTTAAAGTAGTAGAAGGTATGCAATTTGACCGCGGATATCTCTCACCTTATTTTATTACCGACTCTGACAATATGATTGCGGAATTAGAAAATGTAATGATCCTTATCTTTGATAAAAAAATAAGCAGTATGAAAGAATTATTGCCAATCCTTGAAAAAGTATCCCAAATGAATAATCCCTTATTAATAATAGCTGAAGATGTTGAAGGTGAAGCTCTTGCAACTCTGGTTGTTAATAAATTAAGAGGAACATTAAAAATTGCTGCTGTTAAAGCTCCTGGTTTTGGTGATCGTCGCAAAGAAATGCTTGAAGATATTGCAACATTAACTGGTGGTACAGTAATTTCTGAAGAACGTGGTTACAAATTAGAAAATGCTACAATTGAATATCTTGGTACTGCAAAAAAGATCAGAATTGACAAAGATAATACAACAATTGTTGAAGGTAATGGCGAAACTAAAAACATTAAAGCCAGAATCAGTCAGATCAAATCACAGGTTGAAAATTCAACATCAGATTATGATAAAGAAAAACTACAGGAACGTTTAGCAAAACTTTCCGGAGGTGTTGCAGTTCTTGAAGTTGGAGCATCAACAGAAGTTGAAATGAAAGAGAAAAAAGCAAGAGTTGAAGATGCCCTACATGCTACACGTGCTGCAGTAGAAGAAGGTATTATTCCCGGTGGTGGAACAGCATTACTAAGAACCCTTGAAGATTTAAACAAAGTTAAAACAAACGGCGACCAGGCAGTTGGTGTAGCCATTGTAAAACGTGCAATAGAAGAACCTATCAGACAGATTGCGAAAAATGCCGGTATAGAGCCATCAATTGTTGCCATGAAAGTTAAAGATGGTAAAAATGATTTTGGTTACGATGCCTTTGCAAATGAATATTGTAATTTACTTGCAAAAGGTATTGTAGATCCTAAAAAAGTAACTAGAATTGCAATTGAAAACGCAACTAGTATTGCTGGTTTACTTCTTACTACTGAAGCTGTTATTTCAGATGCTGAAGAAGAAGAAGGTGCAGGAATGCCAGGTGGAATGCCGGGCGGAATGCCAGGTGGAATGCCAGGTATGGGAATGGGAATGTAATAAATTCCTTAATTCATAAACTTAAAAGCCTTAGCAACTTTCAGCTAAGGCTTTTTTTTAATATATAGAAAAACTATATATCCTCTTTCTTGATTATAAATTAATACTTAATTAAATTTGAAAAAAACAGGACTAAAAATGGATAAAATTAGATTAAAAAACATGACTTTTTATGGATATCACGGAACTCACGAACAAGAAAAAATATTAGGTGGAAAATTTGAAGTAGATTTAGAATTTGCATTTGATCTCACTTCTGCGATTAAATCTGATCAACTTGAAGATACAATAAGTTATGTTGACATTTACAAATTAATTCAGCAAATAATGACAAACTCAAAGTATCATTTAATAGAATCCTTAGCAGGAAATATTATAAAATCAATTTTTCAAAAATTCCCTATAGATAAAGCAACCATAAAAATTAGAAAACCACATGTACATATTCAAGGCGTTATAGATACAGTAGAAGTTGAAATAACGAGAACAAGAAACAATATAAATGAATAAAAGTATTTGCTATCTTGGACTTGGAACAAACATCGGTGATAGAAAACAAAATTTAAAGGACGCAATTTTTAAAATTAGTCATAATTCTAAAATTAAATTATTATCCGTTTCTTCCATTTATAAAACAGAGCCAATGTACGAAAGAGATCAAGATTATTTTTACAATTCCACACTTAAAATAGAAACTATATATGAACCTGAAGAATTATTAACAATTTGCAAAAAAATTGAAAGAGAAATGGGACGGGATTTTCACCAAATTAAAAATGGACCAAGAATAATTGATATTGATATAGAATATTTTGCAGATAAAATAATTGACAAAGAAATTCTTCAAATTCCTCATCCCAGAATTATGGAGAGACTTTTCGTTTTGAAACCTTTATCTGAGATTGCAAAAAATTTCATTTGCCCCAAAAGTGGTAAAACTATAAAAAAATTATTATTAGATTGTCCGGATAAAAGTTATATTATCAGTATTGGTAATTTAGATATTATCAGAAATTTGAAAAAATAACAGGAGAATTATTAATCAAATGAAAAACCTTTATTATATTGCAATAGAAGGTGTTATTGGTGCAGGGAAAACCAGCTTTGCAAAACTTTTAGCAGAAAGATTATCTGCAAAAATTGTTTTGGAAAAATTTGAAGAAAACCCTTTTCTGGAAGAATTTTATAAGGAACCTGAAATATTTTCTTTTCAGACCCAATTATTTTTTCTATTAAGCCGATATAGACAACAAATGGAATTAAAACAAGTCGATTTATTCCACAATATGCTTATTAGTGATTATATGTTTGAGAAAGACAGATTATTTGCCAATTTGAATTTGAGTGACAAAGAGCTTGTTCTTTATGATAAAATTGCAAATTTATTGGAAAAAGAAATTCCTAAACCTGATTTGGTTGTTTTTCTTCAGGCAAATACAGAAAGATTATTAGACAATATTTCAAAAAGAGGCAGGGATTATGAAAAAGACATCTCTGAGGAATATATAGAATCTCTAAACCAAATTTATAATGAGTATTTTTTTAGATTTAATAAAAGTCCTTTAATTATAATTAATACAAACGACATTGATTTTGTTCATAATAAAAATGATTTAGATGAATTAATAAATGTAATCAGGCAGCCAATTAGTGGAACTGTATATTATAATCCGGAAGGGAATTCCCTAATATGACAAAACTAATTCAAATAGTATTAATTATATTAGTCGCTCGATATTTATGGAGACTTCTAAAAAAGTATATCCCAAAAATTGAAGATATTAATCAACAACAAAAAAAAACCGATCAATCGTTAAATATTAAACTTGATAAAAGTGATATAGAAGATGCAGAGTTTAAAGAAGTTGATGATAAGAATTAACTAATTCTGTTGATTTCATGTTAAATTATAAAGAGTTCTCAAGTATCAAGATCAAACATATTATTATAACCACTTATTCCTCAAAATCAGATCGGCAGCTCGAAGTTTTTCGAATAAGTTTCTTTTAATTTATAAAGAATATCTAATGATTCAGCAACAGAATTAGCAAGAACTAATTTTTGTCTCAATTTTGCTGCTTGTGGAAATCCTTTGAAGTAAGGTCCATAGGCTTTTTTCATTATCCTATTTGCAAAATCTTCTCCTCTATGAGATATTTCTAAATTTATATGTTCAATACACATTTCTATTTTATCTGAAATACAAGGTAATTTTGTTTCTTTACCTGCAAAATGATCAATAATATTTTTAAATATCCATGGATTCCCAATTGCACCACGACCAATCATTACAGCATCACAATTTGTTTCATCCATCATTTTTATGGCGTCTTCCGTATTTTTTATATCACCATTACCAATTACAGGAATCTTAACTGTATTTTTCACATCTGCAATGATCTTTAAATTTGGTGTATTTCCAAATCCATCTGAAGCTGTTCTGGGATGAACTGCGATTGCTTTAATACCTTTGTCTTCTAATATTTTCGCAACATCCACTGCAACAATTTTGTTGTGTGTCCATCCTGCACGTATTTTAGCAGTTACAGGAATTGACACTGCCTTAACAGTTTTTTCTGCTATTTCACCTAATAAATCTAAATCTTTTAGAAGTGCTGCTCCTGCATTTTTTTTGACAACTTTACGAACTGAGCATCCGAAATTTATATCAATTAAATCCGGTGAGAATTTATCTTCAACATACTTTGCTGCTTCTGCCATAGCTATTGGATTATGCCCAAATATCTGAACTCCAACTGGTCTTTCATCATCTACACTTATTAGATAAGTTTCTGTTTTTTCAGAACCTCGAATTAATCCTTCTGAACTAACAAACTCAGTATAAACAATTCCTGCTCCCATTTTTTTACATAGTAAACGAAAAGGTAAATCTGTATAGCCAGCCATCGGAGCAAGTAAAACCTGACTCCTTATATTTAATTTTCCTATTTTCATGCCTAAATATAAAATTTATTACGGTTTCAAACAATTTGAAAAAATTATTGTCTCTAACAATGTATTATCTTAAATTAGGCCGCTTTGAGAATATGATAATTGAAAAAGTTGTTATTATACTAAATTAATTAATATTATAACAACAAATAAATAAACTTCGTCGGTTTTAAAGGAGTAATTAAAATGTCTAAAATATGTGAAAAATGTGGAAAAAAACCTATGTTTGGAAATAATGTGAGTCACTCTCATAGAAAAACAAGACGTAGATTTGATCTTAATTTACATAAAATCAATGTTAACGAGAACGGAACTATGAAGAAAATCAAAATATGTTCTGCTTGTTTAAAAAAAGGTGAATATATAAAAGCATAATCATCGCTTATTATATATGATAATTTAATCCACTGTAATTTTTGCAGTGGATTTTTTTATTTATTTTGTAATCGTTCTCATTTATTGTCCAACCAATTGTTAACTGGTTATAAGGTTACCAAACTGTGATTCAAAGACTAATTTTTTTTTGTGGCATTTCTTAAAAAAGCCGGAATACCAAGTTGTTCATGGTCTTTATATTTCTTATTATAAAAAGTTACTTTACTTTCCTTTGATTTTACTTTTCCAGATATTAATTCAGTATTTAATTTATTTTCTTCACTTGATATTATATTTTGTTCAATGTTATCCATTTCAATAATATCCAATTGTTTATCTTTAGGAACCTCAAAGGGTAAATTACTAATTGATTTTTCAGATTCCTGCTCTTCGATAATAATATCATCTATTTTATCTTGTTTAATATTTTTCGGATTAAAACCGGTTGCAATTACAGTTATCATAATCTCATCTTCCAGTTTTACATCTTCAACAGCACCTACAATGATATCTGCATCTGTTCCAGCTTCTTCTGTAATAATTCTACATGCTTCATCATATTCAATAAGTTTTAGATCTTTACCACCCGTGATATTAATTAATATACCTGTTGCTCCTTTTATACTTCTATCATTAAGAAGAGGACTTGAAATAGCTTGTTGAGCTGCAAGTATAGCGCGTTCTTCACCAGTCGCTACACCAGTACCCATTATTGCATCACCTTTATCTTTCATTATACTTCTGACATCTGCAAAATCTAAATTCATCAAACCATGATTATTAATCAAATCAGATATTCCTTTAGTTGCCTGATATAATATACTGTCTGCAGTACGAAATGCTTCTCGCAATCCAGTATTTCTATCTACAATGTTTATCAATCTTTGATTAGGAATTGCTATTAAAGTATCAACATTCTCTTTTAATTCCATTAAACCTTTTTCTGCTTGCTCTTTCCTGTTTTTTCCTTCAAAATCAAAGGGCATTGTAACAATTCCAACTGTTAAACAATTTTGGTTTTTTGCAATTTTTGCTATCAAAGGCGACGCTCCTGTTCCTGTGCCACCACCCATTCCGGCAGTAATAAAAACCATATCTGCATTACCTATTGCTTGCTCTAGTCCGTGAGTATCCGCTAATAAGGCATTCTGTCCAACAGTATTTTTTCCACCGGCTCCTAAGCCTCTTGTAAGTTCTTTCCCAATTTGAATTTTTGTCTTCGCTTTACTATCTTCCAGATCCTGGGCATCAGTATTTACAGAAATAAAATCAACTCCATCCAAACCGGCTTCAATCATCCTATTCACAGCATTACCACCTGCTCCGCCAACACCAACAACTTTTAACCGTGCTCTCTGATCGATTGTTTCATCAAATTCAAATTTCATAATTTAATACCCTCCGTTTATCTTATGATATTTTTTTTATATATGATTTAATTTTTTGCCAAAAATTAGTTGATTTTTCAACAAAAGCATAGATTCTTTTAGGTTTATTTTCTATTGCAAACTTTAATAAACCTATTAATGCTGAATATTCAGGTAATGATAATTCATCTTCAAATCCTTTAAATCCTTTTGGAAAAGCTAAACGTGTTGAACTTTTGAATATTTTATCTGCTAACTCTTCGCATCCTCTTACTGTTGCACCTCCACCAGTCAAACAAATTACAGGATTAATTCCTTCAATAATATCTGCATTATTTGCTTCAAGCATTGCATCTTGTAAAATCTCTTCCATTCTTGCTTTTATATATTTTGCCAAACTAATATTATCAATATCCTTTTTATTTCTGCCAGCCAAACCTTTAAATTCAATTACTTCTCTTTTTGGAATAATAGTATCTTCAGCCCAACCATAATCTTTTTTTACTTGTTCTGCATTTTCATGTGTAATTTTTAGCATGTATGATATGTCATTGGTCACACTATTACCTGCATTATTTACAGTTCCAGTATGATAAACACTATTCTTATAAAAAACAATGACATCAGTAATTCCATATCCAATATCAAGCAAAATTGTGCCAAGTTCTTTTTCATCTTTATCCAAAGTACTGTATGAAGAAGCCAAAGATTGTAAAACATATCGTTCGATATTTAAACCAGCTTTATTTATACATTTTGTCAAATTACTTACAGAAATTACATTATAAGTAGAAAGATGTACCTTAACCTCAAGTCTCCTGCCATTAAGATTAATAGGATTTTTTATACCATGTTGACTATCTATAATATATTCTTTTTCAAAAAGATGAAGTATTTCTCGTTCTGAATGAAGTGGAAAACCTTTAGTATGCTCTAAAACTTTTCTAACATCGCTTTGTATAATTTCTCTAGGTTCACCTAAACCAGGTGTATTTTCCTTTGATACTGAGATTCTTCCATTCGTATCAATTCCTCTAATATGATCTCCTGTTATTCCAACATAACAATTTTCAATTAATAATCCTGACATTTTTTCAGCAATTCTCTTCGCTTCTTTAATTGCTTTGGTTGCTTCTTCTACATCTGATATTAATCCTTTACTTATTCCTCTCGCTGGTACTTCACCATACCCTCGAATTATAGGTTCTTTCATTTCTTCATTAACTTCTGCAACTGCAATTCTGATCTTTGATGATCCAATATCCAGAGCTGCAATTTGTCTTGTATTCATTTTCATTGAAACTTTATTCCTTTACAATGATTTGATTTTTCCATCTTAAATCCAAATATTTATAATCACTTAATCTTCTGCTTCCTGCAATAACATTTTGAAATTGTGCTAAAATCTTCATTTTTTTACTATAATTTTTCCCACCAAGAAATATGGGATTTCCACTATCAACATTATATAAATTAAGTTCATCTTTTTTTCTATTATATTGTATTTCTGAAATTGTCATAAATAATGCTTTTAGATTTGTATATGACGAGATTACAATATTTGTGATTTCGGAAATTTTTGGCACACTAACAATTTTACCTAAATGTAAATTATAAGTCGAATCAGAAAAACCTGATATAATTGGCAATTCGTTGATAATTACTTCTTCTGGCATTGGTAAAAGTATATTTTCCTGATCTATCAAAAACAATTCATCAACATTGAGATAAGCAATTGGAATTCTTTCATTAATTTGAATATTGATTTTATTTGGATAAACCTTACTAACCCATGCGGCCTTAACATAGGGAATAACCTCAATATTATTTTGAGTAGTCTGAATATCAATTTTCCGAATATTGTTCCCTTTATACAAATTACTTACTGATAAAATTTGATCATCTGTCAACAGATTTGTTCCTGAAATAATTACTGTATCCAGACCAAAAAAGTTTGAATATTCACACCAGGACAATGTACTCCTAAAAAATGTAACAACACAGCCTACACTAATTATTAGAAAAATGATCCTTTTTATTTTTATTTTTTCAAACATTTTTATTTATACTTTTTAAAATATCATTCACAATTTCTTTTGCTGCATTAGGTTTTGATAATGCTCTGGCGTTTTCAGACATTCCTTTCATTCTTCTTTTATCATTAAATATTTCATTAATGTGATTCGAAATATTCTGAATATTTAAATTTTTTTGTAATAATACAATACCAGCTTGTTGATTCTCCAAACTTCGTGCGTTTTTCTCCTGATGGTTTCCGGCAGCTGTTGGTAGAGGTATCAATATAGATGGTTTACCAAACAAACATATTTCAGCAAGAGTTAAAGCCCCTGCTCTACTTATTATCATATCAGATGCAGAGTATGCAAAATCCATATTATAAATAAAGGGTGATATATGTAAATATTTATTTTTTCCATATTTTGAATATATTTTATCAAAATCTGCCGGTCCGGTTTGCCAAATAAATTGACAATCAATTTTTTCCAGTAATTCTTCTATATTTTCATATAAAAAATTATTTATTGGTCTTGATCCCTGACTGCCACCAAATACGAATAATGTTCTTTTCCCAGGAATGAGTTTAAAAAAATCTAAACTTTTTCCTTTCGGTTTTTCTTTTAATGAAATTCTTAACGGTGTACCAAAAAATTTAATATTTTTCAAATATTTTTCTGATTCACGATAAGAAACATATATTGTATTTGAGTATTTTGATAGCATCCTTATAGTCACACCAGGAAAAGCATTCTGTTCCTGAAGAAAAATCGGGATTTTCAATTTTGCCGCGACATAAATAGCAGGACCTGAAGCATAGCCACCGGTACCAATTGCAATATCCGGTTTAAATTTGTTAATAAGTATGAATGATTGTACAAAACTAATTACTATTCTAAATGGTGCCAGTAAATTAATTTTGATTGAGCGAAATGAAAAATCTCGCTGAAATCCTTTTATCCATATTTTACCAAAATTATAACCTAATTTAGGAACTAATCTGCTCTCTATTCCATAACTAGATCCAATGAACAGTTCCTCCATATTTTCACCTAACTGTGATTTAAATTCTTCACACAAAGCAATTGCCGGATAAAGATGTCCCCCGGTACCTCCACCTGAAAATAATATTTTTATTTTTTTATTAATCATTTATAATAACCAATTTTTCATCATTGATTTTTTGCTGATGTTGTCTTGATATATTAAGAACAATTCCAACAGCAATAAAATTATATATCATCGAAGAACCACCGTAACTGATAAAAGGTAATGGTAAACCTGTGACTGGAAATATTCCACAAACAACTCCAATATTTATTAATGCATATATAAAAATACTCACAGACAATCCTACACCAACAAGAGTACCAAAAATATCAGAAGACCTAAAAGAAATTTTCATTCCTTTTATAAAAATATATATAAATATAATCAATAGTAACATCGCTCCAATAAATCCAAATTCCTCTCCAAAAATTGCAAATATAAAATCTGTATTCGCCTCAGGCAAAAAGTGATTTTTTCCGATACTATCACCAAGTCCTGCACCCCAAACACCACCATTTCCAAGACAAAGGTATGATTGATAAAGTTGATATCCTGCTCCCTGAATATCCTGCTCAGGATTCATATATGAAAAGACTCTTTTTATTTTATATGGTGAATGAATTATTGATACAAAAGCGAATAACAGAAATAAAAAACCAAAAATCATAAGATGTTTCATTTTGGTTCCACCAATAAACATAATCATAACTGCAATTGCGGCCGTTACTGCACTAGTACTGAAATCAGGTTCAAGTACAATCAAAAATAGAAATACAAAAAGAACTATCGTAAGAGGTAAAAACCCATTCTTAAAATCATGTAATTCCTCCTGATGATTTTCAAAAAAAGTGGCAAAATAAATGATCAATGCAAATTTTGCAAATTCAGCAGGTTGTATTTTAATTGGTCCGATAGGTAACCAGCGACACACATGAGTATGACTATCTTTGAAAAATAATACTGCAACAAGTGAAATGATGGATAAAACCGCCACTACTAATGATATTTTTTTTAAAAATTTATAATTAATAAATAAGAAAAACAGCCCAATAATAATTCCAATACCAATTCTCATTAAATGTCTCACCATAAAATAATTAGGATCTTTTCCAAGTTTTGAACTTGCACTATATTGAATAATAAATCCAATACAAATAAGTAAACCTGTTGCAAATAAAAATCCTTTGTCAAATTTTTTTGTTCTATACATTATTATTCCCGAAAAAAACTAATCACTTCATTAAATATCTCTTATAAAAATTCGACATAAACCCAATTCATTATAAAACTTTAAAACTACTCAAACTCAATAAAGCGAGTAAGATACCAACAATCCAAAATCTTATTACTATTTTTTCTTCCGGCATTCCATTTAATTCATAATGATGATGAAGTGGTGCCATTTTGAAAATTCTTTTACCTTCACCTGTACGTTTTTTTGTATATTTGAAATAACTTACCTGAATCATTACCGATAAAGCTTCAACAACAAATACTCCCCCAAGTAAGGCAAATAATATCTCTTTACGTAATAAAATGGCAAGAGTACCAATAGCCCCACCCATTCCAAGAGATCCAATATCACCCATAAATACTTGTGCTGGCTTACTGTTATACCATAAAAACCCAAGTAAACCACCAGTTAATGCAAGGCAAAATACTGTTAATTCTCCTGAGCCTTCAAGATAAATTGTATTAAGGTAATTACTGAAATCAATACGACCGGAAACATAACTTATCAAAGCTAATGATAATGCAGCAATACCCATTAATCCGGCAGCTAAACCATCCAATCCATCAGTCAGGTTTACAGCATTGGAAGTACCTGTTATCACAAAAACAACAAATGGAATATAAAATATACCAAGATCAATATACATATTTTTTAAAAATGGTATAGAAACAATAGTGTTGAATTCACTAAACTGAGGTAAAAAATAAATTGTACTGCCAACTATTAAACCTGCTATAATCTGACCAATCATCTTATACCTGGCAATCAAACCCTTTTTAAATTTTTTAACTACTTTTAAATAATCATCAATAAACCCAATTCCACTCATCCATAATGTTGCAAAAAGTATAAGTAAAATGTAAACATTACTCAAATCAGCCCATAAAAGTGTTGGTAATAAAACCGAAAAGAGAATAATTATTCCTCCCATTGTAGGAGTTCCTTTTTTACTTTGATGAGATTTAGGACCATCATCTCTAATTGTTTCACCTATCTGATTTTTTCTAAGTATTTTTATAATCAACGGACCTATAAAAAAACTTATTATCATTGCAGTAATTGCTGCCATTGCAGCACGAAAAGTTATATAACTGAACAAGTTGAATGCTGAAAATTTATCTTTTAACGGGTATAAAAAATTATAAAACATTAGTGAGTAATTCCTTTTATTATTTCTTCCATTTTTGAGCCTCTCGATCCTTTTACCAAAAGAACATCTGATGGATTTAAATTTTTATTTAATAACGTAATAATATCATCTTTTTCTGAAAAATGAATTGCGTTTACCATACCATTTTTTCGGGCTTCTTTTGTTGCATAAAATGATCTTTTGCCTGATGTATAAAAATAATCAATTTTATTTTCTACTATGAATTTTCCTATTTCACCATGAAGATCATTTTCTCTTTCGCCTAATTCAAGCATATCTCCGAGTATAAAGTATTTCTTACCTTGAGTTTTTATTTTATTTAAGGTAGTAATTGCAGCTCTTGTTGAATCCGGATTTGCATTATATGAATCATCAATAATTCTACATAATCCCTGAACATTAGCAAATCTCCCGTCTACACTGGTATAATTTTCCAATGCGTTTTTAACATCACTAAAAATTACACCAAAATGTAATCCTACACATGCTGCTCCCAAAGCATTATTAGCCTGATATAAACCACAAACAGAAAGTTGAATTGTTTCTGAATTATTTATAGAAAATGCAACACATCCATTATCATCAATTGATACAATTTTTCCATAATAATCTAATTTTTTTGATGTAAAACCATATTTTATACAATTCACAGCAGGTTTAAATTCTTTAATATATTTATCATCATAATTAATAAATGCTGTTCCATCTTTGGTTAAATTATCAAATAATTCTCTTTTTTCCTTTGCAACTCCTTCAATATTATGTAAAAATTCAATATGCCCCTGCCCGATATTTGTTATAAGTCCATAATTTGGTTTTCCAATATCACAGAGTATTTTTATTTCACCAAAGCCACTAGTCCCCATCTCCAGAATAGAAAAATCATATGAATCATTCAGAGTCATTATTGTCATTGGAAGTCCAAGATGGTTATTCAAATTTCCTTTTGTAGAATGCACATTATATTTTTTATTTAAAATTTCTCTGATCATAGAACGGGTAGTTGTTTTGCCACTTGTTCCGGTGATTCCTAAAAATGGTATATCAAAACTTTTTCTAACAACTTTCGCTAATTTTTGCAGAGCCAATTCAGGTGAAGAAACAATCCAAAGTGGATAGTTGGAAAAATCAGATGAATTGTTTTGAAACCATTCCTCAGACACAATGCTAAATGCTGCACCATTATCACTTGCCTTTGCAATAAAATTATGACCGTCTGTGTTTTCACCCTTTAGAGCAACAAAAATTACATTTTGTGTAATTTGCCGACTATCAATCGAAACTGCAGTCCCATAATCTGAAAAATTTATCACTTTCCCATATTTAATTTTTAATATCAAATCCTTATTAATATTCATTTATAAAATCTTTCAAGATTTATTTATCTTCATTATCTATTTCATGAAGAAAGATCAACAATACAAACAGTTCCATTTTTTACAATTTTCCCTCGCGAAACACTTTGTTTCTGTACTTTACCAGAACCTCTGATTATCATGTGTAATCCACAGGATTGACCTACTGTCAATGCTTTTTGCATACTCATTTTTCTAAAATCAGGAACTTTAATCATTCCACTATTATTATCAACTTTTGATATAAATTGATTTCCCTTTCTCGGTAAAGTTTTTTTGACAATCTCATTTTCTAAAGTTGTCGTTACTATATTACTATTTTGTTTATTTTTCTTATTCTTCTTATTTGTTAACATTATTGTATTGGATAAATTTGTAATTCTTGTAAAAACATTTTTAACAACCGGGGCAGATACTGTACCACCATAATGATTAGGACCTTTAGGATTATCTACAACTACAACACAAACAAGTTGGGGATTTTCTGCCGGAAAAAATCCTGCAAAAGATGCAATATACTCAGATTTGCTATATTTACCATCTACAACTTTCTGTGCTGTTCCTGTTTTTCCGGCTATATTCATACCTCGAACATTAGCCTTTGTTCCGGTTCCACTTTTCACTGTATGTAATAGTAATTTTCGAATAATTTCCATTGTATTTTCTGATGCAACTCTCCGAATAACTTTCTTTTTATTTATACTAATTTTTCCAGTTGGTTTTATAATTGATTTAACTATTTGTGGCTTTAACAATTCTCCTCCGTTAGCAATAGCAGAGTAAGCCATTGCAAGTTGCAGAGATGTACAGGTTATTCCATGCCCCATAGCAACCTGAGCAAGTCTTAAATCAGTCCATTTTTTTAGACTTACAAGTTGTCCCGGCACTTCACCTGGAAAATCAATATTAGTTTTTGCTCCAAATCCAAATTTTAAAATGTATGTGAACAATTCAGACTTCCCTAATTTTTGTGCGACTTTAATTGTCCCTACATTACTACTATGTTTAATTACATCAGCAAAAGAAAGATTGGGATAAACTTCATGATCATGAATTTTTCTGGTTTGGACAATAATATATCCTTTCTCAGTTTCAATAGTATCTTCCGGAGTAACTGATTTTTCTTCTAAAGCTGCTGTAGCTGCAACTATTTTAAATGTTGAACCGGGCTCAAATATATCGGTAACTAAAATATTTTTTCGACTTGAAACATTGTAATCCAGAGTATGATTCGGATCAAATAATGGAATACTGGCAACTGCTCTAATTTCACCTGTTGCCGGATCAACTATAATACCCATTGCATTGTCTGCATCAAACTTTTCAAATGCAGCATATAATTCCTGTTGAAGAATCGCCTGATATTCATGATCTAAAGTTAAAATTATATCAGAACCATCAATTGCCGGTTTTTTGTTAAAATCCGGACGGAATGTTTTTTTTCCTTTACCATCTTTTTCTAAAATCTGAAAACCCGGAGTACCTGACAATTCCGAATTAAATTCCTTTTCAAGTCCACTTAAACCATTGTTATCGACATTTGTAAACCCGAGAAGCTGTCCAGATAACTCATTAAAAGGATATTCACGATGATTTTTTTCATAAATAATAATATTTTTATTATTTTTATATTTTTTAAATAATTCATTACCTATGCTTTTAGGAACATTTCTTTCAAGCCATACAAATTTCTGACCTGATTTTAATTTTTTAAGATATTGTTGATAATTTGTATTGAACGTCTTTGCAAATTCTTTTGCTAATCTTGTCTTATACTTTATTTGAAGAGGATGTGCTGCAAAAGAATAATGAATAGTGTTTATAGCCAGAGGTTTATGATTTCTGTCAAAAATTGTGCCTCTGCCTGATTCTAAAGTTTTTTTATACTCAGATTGTTTACGTGAAATATTACGATAATGTTCATTATTAGTGACCTGGATGGAAAATAATTTACCAACAATTACAATCCACACCAAAACTAAGAAAAAACTTAAAAAATAGATTCTTTTTTTTATATTTGATTTTATAATTTCCATTATTATTTATTTATTACCACTAATAATGTTTCCGGAGCAGGAATAACCATATCCAGTTTTAAAGATGCAATCTGTTTAATTCTATCCGCTCTTGATAATTTTTCGATTTCAATTGTAATAGTTTGATTCTCATTTATCAATCTATCCTGTTGTATTTCCAATATACTGATATTATCAATTAACATATCTATTTTATTCCGTTTCCAAATATATAAAAACAAAGAAGATATAATCAACACTCCCATTATTAACAATTTTATATGTTTACTCATAATACACTCTACTCTTATGTTATTAGTTCTACAACTCTAAGTTTTGCACTTCTTGCTCTTGAATTTGTTTTAATCTCTTCTTTAGAAGGAAGAATAATTTTTTTTGATAATTTTTTAAATTTTGCAACATGATTACACGTACAAATAGGAAATTCCGGAGGACAAAGACACGATGTTGTTTCTCTTTTAATAAATTTCTTAACAATCCTATCTTCCAGAGAATGATAAGTAATTATCACCAATCTTGAACCAACACTCAAAGTATCCAATGTCTGTTGAAGTGTGTCCTCAAGAATGTCTAATTCCTGATTTATATGAATTCTAATTGCCTGAAAAACACGACTTAGTGTTTTATTATGAAAGCGGGATGGCGTGATTTTTTTTATTACATCCGCCAGTTCTATTGTTGTTGATATCCTCTTAATTTCTCTTGCTTTAATTATTGCATTTGAAATTCTTACACTATTTTTTTCTTCACCATATTCCCAAATTACTTTTCTAAGAGATTCAAATTCAGCATTATTAATAAAATCTGCTGCACTCATTTTTATTTCTGGTGAAAAACGCATATCAAGCGGACCATTTTTACTAAAAGCAATACCTCTTTCAGGATTATCCAGAGCAAAAGATGACATACCAAGATCCATTAAAATACCATTTACTTTTGGAAAGCCATTCCTGAAACAAAATTTACGTAAAAATTCAAAATTAGAATTAACATATATGGTCTTCTGTTTTATATTAAGATTTTGCTTACAATATTCTATTGCCTGTGGATCCGCATCAAAACCAATTAATACTGCATCCTTATCAGTATTTCGGGCAATTTCTGAAAAATGTCCACCAGTACCTAAGGTACAATCAACATAAACACCCGACTTATCGGTGATTAAATAATTTATACATTCATGCAATAATACAGGTATATGCACAGTTACCATAAAGTCTTACTTCCTAAAATTATTTTAAAAGTTCACTAAGTCCGGAAAAATATTCATCATCAGGAGTAAAATTACTGGTATCATAATTTTTATACGTATCAATATTCCATATTTCAAGATGATCAACCATGCCAATTATTTTCACTTCTTTTTTAATTCCAACATTATCCAGAAGAATTTGAGGAATAAGAATTCGTCCTTGTTTATCACATCGAAGTCTCTTCGCTTCGACAACATTAGCTCTAATAAATGCATTATGTTTTCTATCATATGGAGATAAACTTCTTATCATTTTTTCAACCTTAACATCCCATTCCATCGAAGGATGAACCACAAGACATGGATCAACTCCTCTTGAAACAACAAAAATGCACGATTCCTCATCTGACCATCTACGAAATTCAGCGGGAATACTCAAGCGATTCTTTGAATCGATATTATGTGTTGAACTTCCAATTAAAGATACAATCATTTTTAGTACTTAACCTACATTTTGTGGGATCTAATAGGAAATCATCCCACTTCCTACCACAATATTACGTGTTTTCACCATTTTAGTCAAGTTATATTTCATCTTTTTATAAAGATAAAACAAAAAACAATCTTTCTATTATTTCCTATTGTGAATATAGAATGTAATTGCTATTTTCAATACATGATAATATGAATAAAAACCAAGGCCTATAAGAATGAACGCAGATATTTTAATAGTTGAAGATGATCAAACATTACAAAACATTCTACAAATATTTTTTGAAAACAATTCTGACTATAATTTTGAAATTGTATGGGATACCAAATCAGCTTTGGAGATTTTAAAAGATCAAACTTTCGATATAGTTATTACTGATAAAAATCTACCGGGGCAATCTACAAAAGAAGATGGTGGTATAGAAATCCTAAAATATATTCAAAAATTTTGTCCGAATACCGAAGCAGTAATGATGACAGGATATTCATCTGTTGATACGGCAACAGAGGCAATGAAATTAGGTGCTTTTGATTATATCTGTAAGCCATTCAAACTTACTGAACTTAAAGAAAAAATCGACAGAATATTAGAATATAAATCTCATTTAGGTCCAAATGAAACCATCTATAATTATAAAAATTTCTACAAAGATGTATTAACTTTAATTCAAAATAATAATTCATTATATGAAAATGAAAAACAAGACATTCTTACCACATTTGAAAAAAAGATTGACTATTTTTTCAAAGGACAAAAAAACCTGGAACAGATAATTATAGCACAACGTGAAGCCTTGCAAAAAGCCTCCTCACATGCAGAAGAATTACTTGATCACATCAAAAAATCAGACCCTGCTTATGATCTCTTATTGAAAATTATTGATGATACTTCAAATCGAGTTTAGGATTTTCTGAATAATTCAGTACTTAAATATTTTTCACCTCTATCAGGGAATATTACTATTATGTTTCCTGATTTTATTCTTTGAGCAATAGACAATGCAGCAAGCATTGCAGCTCCACTACTCATCCCAACAAAAATGCCTTCCTCTTTCACAATTTTTCTGGTTATCTCAAAACTTTCTTCTGTTCCAACAAATATATTCTCATCTATAAGATCTGGATCATATATTTCAGGAACAATCGCTTCCTCCATATTTTTTAAGCCCTGGATATAATGGCCTTTTTCAGGATTTGCACACACTATCTGAATCTTTGGTTTATTCTCTTTTAGTGCTTTTCCAATTCCCATTATTGTTCCCGACGTACCAATAGAAGAAACAAAGTAATCGATATTTCCATTTGTCTGTTCCCAAATTTCCTGGCCTGTAGTTTTATAATGAGCAATTTTATTGTAATGGTTTGAAAATTGATCCGGCATAAAATATTTATCAGGAAATTCCATAACAAGATCTCTGGCTTTTTGAATCGCTCCATCAGTTCCATTAGTTTTATCCGTTAATGTAATTTCAGCACCAAATGCCTCAATCATTTTTCTTCTTTCTATACTAACAGATTCACTCATCACAATCTGAACTTTGTAACCTTTTACTGCCCCAATCATTGCCAGAGCAATTCCGGTATTACCTGATGTTGGTTCAATTATTACTTTATTTTTTATTAAATTTCCTTCGTTCTCAGCCTGCTCTATCATTTTCAGGGCAATTCTGTCTTTTATGCTTCCAGTTGGATTAAATCCTTCCAACTTAGCATAAATATGAACATCCTGGTTTGAATGTAATTTATTTAATTTTACAAGAGGAGTTCGTCCAATTGTTTGTAAAATATTATTATATGCAAGAATCATAATAGTATTCCTTTCTTTATAAACGTGGTAATATCCAAAATATTTCGACTTATTTCAAGCACAATTTTACATAAATAATTTTTAATGCAGTTTATCATTTTTTTTTATAATTTTATGCTTATGTTTTGATCGATAATAAAACTTTTTGGAGGCTAAATTGTCAATAAAAAATACACATTCTGTAACTTGTCCTAATTGTAATAATTCTCAGGAGACAACAATATATAGTTCTGTAAATATATCTTTGGACAAAGATATAAAATCAAAAGTATATGATGGTGAAATAAATTTGTTTAAATGTAATGAATGTTCTCATGAATCTTATATTCCTGTTCCATTTTTATATCATGACATGGACAGAAAATTTGCGGCACATTATTTCCCGAAAACCTCGATGAAAGACACTAATTTTTTATCAAAATTCGATCTCAATGGCAAATTAAAAACAGATGATTTGAATGTTGATTTTAAAATTCCTGAATACATGCATAATATTCATATTGTATTCGATATGAATGAACTTCTCAGTTATATTATATTCAGAGAAATTTTATTTGATTACGTATCTAACAATAATTAATAGGAATATAAATGTCAAATAACACAAAAAAATTTGGAACTTTTGAAGGAGTCTTTACTCCTACAATTTTGACTATACTAGGTGTTATAATGTACCTTCGCCTTGGCTGGGTTGTCGGTAAAGCAGGTTTTGGAGGAGCATTAATAATAATCCTTCTGGCAAATGTAGTGACAATGACAACCGGCCTTTCTCTTGCATCCATTGCTACAAATATTCGGATAGGCACCGGTGGTCTCTATGCTCTTATTTCCAGATCTCTCGGTCTTGAAGTTGGCAGTGCTATTGGTATCCCACTATATATATCACAAACTTTGAGTGCCGCTCTATATATTACAGGATTTACCGAAGGCTGGCTTTCTATTTTTCCGGAACATAACGCTATAATAATATCAAGTATAGTTTTGCTAACACTTTTAATAGTTTCCCTGATAAGTACTAGTTTAGCATTAAAAGTACAATATCTTATCATGACTATTTTAGTTTTATCACTTATATCCTTTTTTTTAGGTAAAAATGATGTTCCCAGAGAAATAATATTAATGGGTGATTTATCAGATACCACTTTCTGGAAAGTATTCGCAATATTTTTCCCTGCTGTTACAGGCATTAGTGCCGGTGCTGCAATGTCAGGAGATTTGAAAAACTCCAGGAAAAGTTTACCGCGAGGTATTTTGCCCGGGATTGGTATTACTATGTTGCTTTATATAGGAGTTGCTTATTGGTTTGATTATATGGCTACATCTAAACAACTGGTTGAAAACTATGCAATAATGATTAATTTATCCAGATGGCCGATTCTTATAATCGGTGGTATTCTTGGTGCAACATTATCGTCTGCCCTTGGGAGTATCATAGGTAGTCCGCGTACACTGGTTGCTCTGGGACGTGACAAAGTAATACCATTCTCAACAAGTTTTGCCCGATTATCAAAAAAAGGCGAACCCTATTTTGCACTAATATTTACAATAGTAATTGTTGAATTTTGTTTACTTTTAGGCAATTTAAATACATTAGCTCCTCTTCTAACAATGTTCTTCCTGATAACATATGCCGTTGTCAATCTCGCAGTTGCAATAGAAAAGGGAATTAATATACCATCTTTCCGCCCAACTTTCAATATACCTCTGTTTGTTCCTGTTGTTGGTTTTTTCTGGACCGTATTTATTATGTTTTTAGTAAATCCAATTTTTGCTTTAATTGCACTTATTTTTATATTAGTGTTTTATATCTATCAAGTAAAAAAAGGAATACAGGCACCTTGGGGAGATGTACGAAGTGGATTTTTTCTGGCACTATCTGAATGGGCTGCAAAAATATCTATTAACCTCCCGAAAAATGCAAAGTCCTGGAAACCTAATCTATTAATTCCAATAGAAGATCCCCAAAACATGAAAACTCTAAATAAATTTATTCGTGATATAAGTTATCCAAGTGGTACTCTACGCTTTTTCTCTATCAAAATATCAGAAACTTTGACTAATGAAATTCCTGATCCTTTTTCAAACGAAAATATTTCAGATTCAAACCCACAAGAGAAAATGGAAATTAAAAAATTGCAAGATCAACTGGAATCCTTTGTTTCACCTTTAAAATCCGAAGGAATTTTTACAGTAAGTACAATAATCAGATGTAATGACTTTTTCCAGGGATTGAATACAGTTACTCAAGTATCTAAAGGAATGTTTTTTCCTCCAAATATTATGTTTTTAACTATGAGTAAAGATCCTTTTAAAAACAAAAAATTAGAACAAATTGTGAATATTGCATCAAGTGAACACTTGGGATTATGTATATTATCACAGCATGGCAAAAATAATTTCGATAATCATAAAATAATTAATGTATGGCTAAGAAGAGGAAGCCCAAATAGTCACCTTGCTTTACTGATTGCATTACAATTGAAAAAAAATTGGGAAGGACAAATCAGGCTAATTCTTGTTATTAATGATGAAACAAATAGAACTGCAGGCACAAAATTTCTCGCAAAAATGGCAGAAAAAGCCAGACTTCCAATAGACTCTGAGAAACTTATTTTATCAGGGGAGTTCAAAGATATTCTTAAAAATACAATTACAGGAGACTTAAATATTTTTGGAATGACTGCCCGTGTAAAAGGTTTTACTATGCAGGAAATCACTGGTATTTCTACTGCGTCCTGCATATTTGTCAAGGATTCGGGTGAAGAGAGTATAATGGCTTGATACTGCTTGTCCGGCGTAATGAAATGAAGACGGGGGTGCTGGGTGCTGGGTACCTTTTCAAATCATAAATCGTTATTCGTAAATCGTTTTTTTATCAATCTTACATCCATCTCCCAGTCTTCTCGTTCCCAAAGCATTATTTAGGAATGCTATTATCATCATGTAAAAAATATATAATAGTCTGCTGAAGCAGT
>JAOZSG010000157.1:0-5280 GCA_029939785.1 Fidelibacterota bacterium
ACATCACCATGTTCATCTCTAACAAGTGCATAGCCAAGAATTGTTTTAAATGGTGGTTTATTTTCTAATACTGTACTCATGGCAAGGAGAGAATAAAACCAGTTTCTGAACTGACCCGGTAATGATTCTGTGATAAAATCAGCAGGAAACCATTCTTTCCAATATTCTCTATCAGTTGCATATTTCATTGTTGAAAAAGGTACAATTCCTGCATCAAGCCATGGATTACCGACAAACTCAATACGTTCAACTTTTTCACCACATTTTTCACATTTGATTTTCACTTCATCAATCCATGGTTTATGTGGAGTCTGTCCATCAAATTTATCCCAGCCTTCTACAGCTCTTTCTTTTAATTCATCTTTTCCACCAATTACGGTAATATGACCACAATTACATTCATAAATTGGAAGTGCCAATCCCCAGAATCTTTTCTTGGAAATCATCCAATCGTCCATGTTTTTCAGCCAGTCAAGTTCTCTTTGCATTCCATAAGAAGGCATCCAGTTAATCTGTTTTGTTACTTTCATCATATCATGACGAACTTCATCCATACTGATAAACCATTCATCAACAAGACGAAATACCAGAGGAGTTCCGTGTCTCCAACAAATTGGATATCTATGTGTATAAGGGTCATAACTATAGTTGCGACCTTTGTCTCTTAAATTTTGTAGAATATCATCTAATACATCATCTACATTTCTATCTGAAAGCCAGTCAAAACCTTCAAGATAATTACCAAATTCATCAAGTGGAGCAATTACTGTCAGGTTAAATTCTTTTCCTAACTGATGGTCCTCTTTTCCACAACCCGGAGCAATATGAACAATACCGGTACCATCGGTATCTGTTACTTCTTCCCATGGAATTACTTTATGAACCACACCTTTTTGTATCGGTAATTCATCAAAAGGTCCATAATATTCCCAGCCAATCATATTTTTTCCGGGAAGTGATTCTAATATTTCATATTTACCTTTGCCTTTGAGAATTTCTTTTCTTCCCTCAATTAGGTAAAATATATTATCATTTTGTTTTACTTTTATATAGGTTTCATCAGGATTAATTGCCGCTGCTGTATTTGATGTCATTGTCCAGGGAGTTGTTGTCCAAACAAGTAATGATTCATTATCTCTGTTTTTTAAAGGAAATTTCACAGTAATACTCATGTGAGTCATTTCCTTATAACCTTCAGTAGCGATTTCATGCTCTGACAATGCCGCACCACATTGGGTACACCATGGCATTACATCATGACCTTTATAAATCCAACCTTTCTCATGACATTTTTTCAAAAAATGCCAGATAGTATAATTATTTTCGTCAGACATAGTAAAATATGAATTATCCCAATCCATCCATTGACCTAATCTGATAGATTGTTTTGTCTGTATTTCTGAATATTTTATAACACGTTCTTTACATTTGTTTACAAATTTTTCAATGCCATATTCCTGTATATCAGTCTTTGATTTAAATCCAAGTTCTTTTTCAACTTCAACTTCTACCCACAATCCCTGACAATCAAATCCATTTTGATATCTTGTATTAAAACCATTCATAGCTTTATATCTATGAAAAATATCTTTATAGGATCTTCCCCATGCATGATGGACACCCATTGGATTATTTGCTGTAATAGGCCCATCAATAAATGACCATTTTGATCCATTACTATTTTTTTCTCGTAATTTATTGAAAATTTGTTCCTTTTCCCACATATCCAACATTTCATGTTCGAGGGCTACAAAATCAACTTTTGGTGGAACTTTTTTTATCACTATTTAATCTCCTAACTTCAATAGACACAATAATAATCAAAATACAATTATTCTTACAGATTATGTCATTTTTAATATCTTTTCACTTATCAATAACTAAAAATTATACAAGCCGTAATTTATATTCAGTGTCATTTAAAAACAAATAAAATACATTCTAACAAATAATGACAAAAATATAAATATTATTCTTGGTAAAAAAATCCATTTTAATAAATTATTCAATATTTTATGTGAAATATGGAACAATTATTTTTTATTATTTTATAAGAAATATTTCTGACTAATTTCAGAATAATTGTGAAACTATTAAAACTTAAGAGGAAAGTATGATTAAAATTGAAAACTTGTCAAAAAGTTTTGGTACAGTTGAAGCTGTTAAGGATGTCAGTTTTGTCGTAAATGATGGTGAAATTTTAGGATTTCTGGGGCCTAATGGTGCAGGAAAAACTACAACCATCAGGACAATTACATCCTATCTTGCTCCAACTAAAGGTAATGTTTATATCAATGACTTGAATGTAAATGATAATCCGGATGAAATTCGCAAACAAATTGGATATCTCGCGGAACACAATCCGCTTTATGATGAAATGGTCGTCTATGACTTTTTGGAATTTGTAGCAAATATACGTCAAATACCGGCAGTGGATTTTAAAGCCAGATTAAAAGATGTTACTGAACTTTGTGGATTAAAAAAGGTTATATACAGACCAATCAAAGAATTATCCAAGGGTTTCAGACAAAGAGTTGGTTTGGCACAGGCGATTATTCACGATCCAAAAATTTTGATTTTGGATGAACCTACTACCGGTCTTGATCCAAATCAGATTGTAGAGATTCGTGGTCTGATAAAAGCTCTCGGTAAAGAAAAGACTGTAATAATATCCAGTCATATTCTTCAGGAAATCCAGGCTACAGCAGACAGAACTATCATTATTAATAATGGCGAAATAGTCGCTGATGGTACAGTTGAAGAATTAATGAGCAGTTTCAAAGGTCACACAATGCTGGAGTTGGAACTCAAAAATGCGAACAAAGAAGATATCCATAATCTTACATCAATTAATGAAGATATTAAAATTGATAGTGTGTTGGAAAATAAAAATAACATTATTTCAAAACTGGAATATCCAAATAATATAGATCCACGTGAAGAAATCTTCAATTATGCCTTGGGTAAAAACTGGAAAATTCTGGAAATGACCAGACATAAAGTTAGTCTTGAAGATATCTTTCGGACTCTTACAGTTGAAGGAGGTGAAAACAATGACTAATATTGGGACAATTTACAAAAAAGAGATTTTATCATTTTTTAATAGTCCTGTTGCATACATTACTATTATTGTATTTTTATTGATAAACAGTTGGTTTTTTACGAGCACTTTCTTTCTGATAAATCAATCAGATTTACGTCAATTATTTAGTCTTGCTCCATTAACTTTTCTTTTCTTTGTTCCGGCAATTACCATGAGTCTGGTTGCAAAGGAAAAAAATGACGGTACTTTGGAATTTCTGACAACCATGCCTATTTCTGATACTGAAATTATTGTTGGCAAATTTCTTTCAGCTGTTTCTCTACTCAGCACAGCACTGTTATTTACTCTAATTCATTTTTTGACATTAATGATTGTAGGAACAAATATAGATATTGGATCATTGATTTCAGGCTATCTTGGTTTAATAATTTTGGGTGCTGCTTATACCTCGATTGGAATTTTTGCAAGTACGATAACAGAAAATCAGATTACTTCATTTATTATTAGTTTTCTGATAATTTTCATTTTCTTTATACTTAATAAAATTCTAATTCTTGTTCCTGATTTTTTAACTTCAATAATTCAGTATATTAGTATTGATTACCACTTAAGTAACATTTCAAAAGGTGTAATAGACACTCGTAATATTATTTATTTCGGATCGATTATTACCTTTTTTCTAATGCTTAGTACCAGAATACTTGAAATGAGAAAGTGGAGATAGAAAATGAATAAAATTCAAAATAAAAAACAATTTTTAATATTCTTAATTTTAATTTCGGCAATTGTTGTAATCCTCAATATTGCTTTTCAATCTTTTTTTCTAAGATTTGATCTTACAAAAAACAATATGTACTCATTATCGAATTCCAGTAAAAAAATAATAAAAAAACTGGATGATCGTATAATTGCCAAAGTTTATTTTTCTGATAATCTTCCAGGACAATATGCAAACTCCAGAAGATATTTACAGGATCTTTTGGAAGAATACCAGGCATATTCAGGTGGTAACTTTCATTTTGAATTCATTAATCCTGATGATGACAAAGATGCACAGCAGGAAGCTATGAGTTACAGGATTCCACCAATTCAATTACAGGTAATTGAAAATGATAAGATGGAAGTCAAAAAAGTCTATATGGGACTCGTTTTGCTCTATGATGACAAAAATGAAGTAATGCCTGTTATCAAGGATGCTACCGGACTCGAATATGAACTGACTGCAACAATTAAAAAATTGGCTTCTACTAATATGAAATCTGTTGGAATTTATTCCGGCAAACAGGAAATTGTCACGGATAAATTGAAACAGGTATTAAGTCAGACTTATAATATTCAGGATATTGCTCTGGACACTGAAATTCCATTGGAAATCAATACATTAATGATTCAGGGGATAAGTGATACATTATCTATTGATAAGTTATATTATCTGGATCAGTTCCTAATGCGAGGAGGAAATCTATTTGTAGGTACTTCCAGAATTTCGGCTCAATTACAGCAGGGAATAGGAAACGAAATCAAAACTAACTTTTACGACTTCCTTGGACATTATGGAATAAAAGTTGGACGAGATATGTTGATAGATAAAAATTGTGGTCAAATTCAGGTTCAACAAAAACATGGAATTTTCAGTTTTGCATCTGCAATTGATTATCCTCCATTTATTACTGTTAATACATTCAATAAAGAAAATTTAATGGTAAAAGATCTTGAAGAAGCACAGACTTTTTTTGTTAATGAAATATCTCCTTTTGATCAATCAGTAAATTTCACATCTTTGATGAGTACTTCCGGAAAAACCGGTGTAATAAAAAATACACAAATGCCGGTTCAGCAGTATGGACAATATACAATGGCAGAAGGTTATAATATTCGTCCTGATATCCGCGATAATGCTCAAATGACTAATCCAATGATGAAAAATTTTCCGGAAGGTTCAAAAACAATAGCAGGACTTGTTACAGGAAATTTCAGTAGTTATTTTTTGAATAATGAAGATAAAAACCAATCTGAAAATTTCATTAGTGAAAACTCTAATACAAATATATTAGTAATTGGTGATAATGAGTTTTTTAATGATAATGCTGCCGGTGGAATTCCTTCCAATGTTAGTTTTATTATTAATGGGATTGATTATCTTTCAGGTGATCAGGAATTGATAGAAATTCGTTCCAGAGGAGTTACCTCAAGACCGCTTAAAGAACTTACAAACGGACAAAAGAGTTTTTGGAAAT
>JAOZSG010000157.1:5290-7960 GCA_029939785.1 Fidelibacterota bacterium
AATCATTGTTAGTTCTTTTATATGGATTTTTCAGAATGAAACGGAATAAAACAAAACAAAATATTCTGGAGGAAATTTATGGCTAAAAATAAATGGACAAAGTATATAATTATTTTAGTGGCTGCACTTATACTTCTTTTTATTCAAAATTTAAAAACAAAAAAGCATGCACAAAAAATAGAAGATATATTTAATTTAAAATCTGAAATGGTTACTGAATTTACCGTCACAAAAGACACTTTAACTGTAACATTAATAAAAAGTGATACTAGTTGGGTTTTTGCTTCTCCTGATACAGGAATAGTAAATGAGCAAAAGGTAACTTCCTTTTTGACTAATATTATCGAAGACGGAAAGACTACAGAATATCAAACAAAAAATCCGGATAATTATTATAAATATAATGTAACGGATGAACTTGGTACTCATCTTACTGTAACAGTTTCAGGTACTGAAAAACAAAACCTGATTATTGGGCAATCATCCAGTACCTGGGCACATGATTATATCAGATTTCCTGATGATCCCAAAGTATATATTACGAATAAAAAATTACTCTATAATCTATCTGAAAGAGCCAGTTTCTGGCGAAAATAATCAATTAATCAATTTGTAGGACAACTTTATAAAGTTGTCCTACAAATGTGTTATCCAAAATTATCAGATCAACTTCCCAATATACTAATCAAGCATCAAATTAAAATCCTGGCAATTTTTCAAGCACCAGAGGTGCGTTCCTATTTGTAGAAAAAATGATTACCTAATGTATTAAAGCACCTTTAGGTACGGCCCTACTGTAAAAAAACACAAAAAATAGAACACGGATCGAACGGATTGAACCGATCTGCACAGATTTTCTTAGAACTCTTATTCTCGTTCTCAAAGCTCTTTTTAGGCATGTTCTCCTTAGAAAATTTAGAAATTTAGATTTTGCGTAATCAATTATCTTAATTGTGTATATATGTTGTCGTAGTACTTATGTTTACTTTATTAAAATATTTTTTACGAAATTGTCAGAGATGATACAATATATTCTGAATTCATACTAAATTCGTATGTCAGAATTCAATAATTTTTAGTAATAATTTGAGATTTTCCGAGCATAAAAAAAAAATAGGGAATTAAATAACAAAGTGTTATTTTTTGATTAGATTGTGGAGATTGAGAAGTTGTTTATTTTATTAAGAGGATAAATGAAAAAATTCACAATTCTTTTATTTTTTGTTTCAATTATTTTATTTCAAACACAACAGGAGTAAATGTGAGGATAATTAAATATTTATTAATTTTATCAATTTTATCTTTTACTTTATATGCTCAATCATCGAGTACAACAGGAAAAATTAGAGGAACTGTAACTGATGCCGAAACCGGATCACCACTTGTTGGAGCAAACGTAATTATCAAAGAATCAAATATTGGTTCAGCAACAAACATAAATGGACAATTTGTATTTCCAAATTTACAATCAAAAAAATATTCATTACTCATTACTTATATTGGATATAGCACAAAAAACATTACAGATGTTGAGGTTTTTCCCGGTCAATCGGTTAATATTAATGTTGAATTAACTTTAGCCAGTATTCAGGGTGAAACAGTAGAAGTCATTGCTGAAGCCAGAAGACAGGTTGTGGAAGTAAGAGAAGCAGCAACACAGGAATTGCTTTCAGAACAGGATATTGTAACATTACCAGTCTCAAATATAAAAGGATTATTAGCACAAACTACAGGCGTAGTGGAAACTAAAGGTGGACGAGATCAGGGAATTCATATGAGAGGTGGCCGTACAGGTGAGGTTGCAATTTATGTAGATGGTGTAAAGATTAATGATCCGGTGGATAATAGAGCCTCACTTGATATTGACAAATATTCTGTCCAAAATGCCAGGATAAAATTAAGTGGAATGGAAGCAGAATATGGTGATGCCATGTCAGGTATTGTTGATATTATTTTAAAAGAAGGTAATTCCAATTGGCTTTCAATCAGTTATAGAAATGAGGGTGATAAACTTGTAGGAAATATTGATGAATCACTCGATTTTGGATTCAAAAAACAATATTTCAATATTAATGGACCTGTTCCATTTACTAAAAAGACTTTAACCTTTTTCTTGTCAGGTACATCTATTAAAAGTGATATAGAAAATCCCTCTGTTGTGACAAAAGACCATAATAATCAAGATAGATTTGAAGGAATAAGCAAATTTGTTTTTCGTCCCGTTAATTCTAATTTTAAAGTTGAACTTAGTGGTGATATGGGACGCGAGACAAGAGAATCTTATAACCATACAATTTCAACGGGCGATTGGCTTCAATCATATTATAAAATAAATGAAGGTCATGAAAGAGTCAGCTGTAAATTATCAGGAACATTAAACCAAAATACTGCCTGGTCGCTATTGTTCTCATATTACCATAAATACAATAAATTTTCTTCCGGTGAAGGTCAAAAATATGATGATTTTAACTACTTAAGTACAAGACTTGACTGGGTACGTGATGCTGTAAATAATGGCTGGTATAATCCCAAAACCAGAGAATGGACTACCCTAATAAATGATAATGGAAGCTCTGCAATAAGAGATAATTATATATTACCTGATGGAACATCTTTAAGTGACGCAGATTATGAAACTCAGGCCTTTTATCTTTATAATGGTAATCAGGT
>JAOZSG010000158.1 GCA_029939785.1 Fidelibacterota bacterium
CACCTAAATAAACATTTTCAATATTTGTTTCATTGGTGTCTATGTTAATTTTGGATAATCTAATTAAATTTTGATTTAATATTTCTTTATCAACAGATTCTCCAATTGCACTAATAATCATATCTGCTGGAAAGTCAATAAATTCGCCATCTATAATTTTTGGACTTCTTCGACCTGATTTGTCAGGCTCTCCCAATTTCATCTTTTGAAATTTGCATTTTCCATTTGTAAATGATACAGGAGATAATAATTCAACAAACTCAATATTTTCTTTAATAATTTCAACATATTCTTCAAAATCAGCAGGCATATATTCTTTTGTCCTTCTGTAAACTATCTTTACATTTTTTACATTAGGAATTTTTTTGGCTGCTCTGGCACAATCCATAGCAGTATTGCCACCACCAATTACCAGAACGTTTTGACCAATATTAAAATTGTTATCTTTTTTATATTGTTTCAAAAATTGTGATGCTTGGAGATAATTATCCTTCGGTATCTCGAAATCAAGCCCGTAAGGAATTTCTGCTCCAATTGATAGATAGATGAATTTATATTCTTTTTTCAATGTACTTATAGAAAAATCAGAGGAACAGTTCATTTTAAATTTCACACCGGTTGATTTTATTAAATCAATATCCTGTTCAATTAAAGAATCTGCAATTCTAAAATCAGGAATAATATTTTTTATTACTCCCCCGGGTTTATCATTTTTGTCAAATATAGTTACATCAAATCCTGCAAGACTGAGAAAATATCCGGCAGAAAGTCCTGATGGACCAGCTCCAATAATTGCAACTTTGATTGAAGTTTTTAATTCATTTCTTTTGTTAAAAATTTTGTTTTGTTTTCGATTTTTAGTAGCAACTAATTTTAATTCTCTAATCAAAACTGCTTCATCATAATGTTGACGAGTACAATTCACCATACATTGATGGTCACAAATACTTCCTGTAATTGATGGTAGAGGATTGTTTGAGATAATTAGTTGAAAAGCCTCATTATATTTTTTTTCGGAAAGTAATCTGATGTATCCGGGAATATCCTGCTCAATTGGACAATTTCTCACACAGGGTGCTGTTGTACAATCAAATAGAGGAAGATTTTCCTTAATTTTCATCTTATTCAAAGGTATTGAAGGTTTGTATTTTTGGATTTTAGATATTTTATTTGAGAGTATTTGTAATTTGTTACCATTCGGTGTATAAGGAATCATCATAGAGTCGATTTTTTCTGCAATTTGTTTTATTCTTGCATACCCGCCTGGCTTTAATAATGTTGTGGCGAAAGTTACAGGATATAAACCACATTCCAGAATACCCTGAATATTAAAAAAATCTGCTCCTCCGGAAAATGATATCGGAATTTGACCTTTAAATTCATTTACTAATTTATTAGCGAGATTAATTGTTAATGGAAATAGGGATCTGCCTGACATATACATCTCTTCTCCGGGCAAATAACCACGAGTATTAACAGACGGCAGAGTATTGGAGAGTTTGATACCAAAGTGTTTCTTTTGTTCTTTGGCGAAAACAATTAAGCGTGTCAACATTTTAACCGCATCCGGATACTGCAAGTCATGAGTAAAAGATTCTTCCTTTAATTGAATTTTATCAAAACCATTATTGTCTAATAATGTTTTTACTGTTTTGTATCCGAGAAGTGTGGGATTAAGTTTTACAAAAGTGTTAAGTTGTTTCTGCTGAATTAAATATTTACAAATTGCTTCAATATCTTCAGGAGGACATCCATGCATTGTTGAAAGAGTTACAGAGTTTGAAATTGTTGTTGGGATACTTTTTAATAGTTTTTCTGTTTTTTCTTTGCTGAAAATTTGGAGTGATGTTAATTCAACAAGAACATCAGACTTAAAACTCTCGAAATTTGATGAAGTCGATGCGTTTTTAATATTGTCTATAAATGTATCTACTTTGTTTTCTTTGATTCCGTTTAAATCATATCCAACACTCATGTTAAAAATAAAATCACGCTCATCCGAAAATTTGAAATATTTATTCAAAATATGTAGAATAATCCATGCTTTCATATATTCATCATAAGCATCTGTAATAGATAATTCTGTAGACCATTCAGTATTATATCCTTCTTTATAGGCTTCTATACAAGGTTTATCAAATTCCAGACTATCGAGCTTTTGAACAGTTTTTAATTCAAAAAATCTTCCACCTGTTAGATAACTGGCAATAATGTTTTGAGCAAGTTGAGTATGAGGTCCGGCAGCAGGACCTATTAGAGTTGAACAGGGTTCATCCAGAAATGAATATTTTTGTTTTATTAATTGTGGATAGAAAAATTTATTCTTTGAAATACCAAAAATTGTTTTGTGTTTTGAATATTCTGTAAAAATCATTTCTACTAATTTATTGATATTAATGGGATACATTTTATCACTCATATTTACACTTTCATATTTAAACTTATTATCAAATGAATATGCCAACTATTAGAGAAAATGGCAAGTCATTTAACTCTAATTTGACACTAAAAACTTATTTGTTAAGAGGGGAAATTATGATAAATTATTTAGTTTATTTTTGAATATTATAAAAAGGATATTAATGTCAATAGAATACAAGAAGTACAACTCGGCAGATGAAAAAAGATGGGATCGGTTTAATGCTAAAAGTGTAAATGGCACGATGTTTCACTCCAGAAAATTTTTATCTTATCATCCAAAAGATAGATTTAAAGATTACTCCATAGAATTTTACAAAAAGGATAAATTGTTTTCGATTTTTCCTGCAGTTGATATTGAATTTGAGGGAAAAAGAACTCTATTTTCACATCGTGGATCAAGTTATGGCGGATTTGTTTATAATGAAGGACTTTCAATTGCTGATTCATATATCCTTGTTGATGAATTAATTGTTTTTGCAAAAGCCGAAGGTTTCGAACGAATTGCTGTAACTCTTCCTCCAATTATTTATGAACACAGGCTTTCCAACTATATGGATTTTACATTCATAAAAAGAGGATTTACCTATTTAAAAAGAGAAGTATCGAGCGTTGTATGTATTGAAGATCATATAGATAAGAATGTAAAAAAGTTTAAGCAACCAAACAGAACAGCATTTCGTAAAGCTCAGAAACTTGGTGTTAAGATTAGAAAATCAGAAGAATATGATGTGTTTTATGATATTCTAAAACATAACCTGAAAATTCGACATAATGTTCAGCCAACTCATACATTGAAAGAACTTATTCAACTAAAAAATATGTATAAAAAGGATATCTCTTTATATGGTGCATATGTAGGCGATGAAATGGTGGCAGGAGTTGTAATGTTTGATTGCAATAAAGATGTTTCGCTGGCATTTTATATCAGTCATAAGGAATCAATGCAGGAATACCGTGGAGTTAATTTATTATTTTATCACATAATAAATCGATGTATTGAAGATGGATATAAGTATCTTGATTTTGGGATTTTTACAGTGAATATGGAACCAAATTTTGGACTTGGTCGTTTTAAAGAAGGTTTCGGATCAAGTGGTGTTCTGAGAGATACTTTTATTCTCGATTTGTAAAAGAAAATTATTAAAGGATTGGAATGCATAAAGATACTCAGGTACAGTTATTTCAAAAACATAATGTAAGAACACTTTGGGATGAAAATCAGCAAATATGCTTAACCGTATAAAATCACTTATAAATCAGACATTAGTATATGGTGTTGGTACTATTATGACCAGACTTGTTACTTTTATGTTACTACCTGTTTACACTAATGTAATGGAACCGGGAAAATATGGAATTGCAGCCCTTATCTTTACATTTCTCGCTTTTATGAATCATGCATATAATTATGGATTAGATTCTGCCTTCATGCGATTTTATAGCCATGAAAAAGATGATGATAAAAACAAAGTATTATCAACCGCTGTAGGAATGGCATTGATATCCAGTTTGTTTTTTAGTGCTGTTGTTTTTTTTCTTGGAAAACCAATTTCTGAATTAGTATTATCTGATTTATCTTATTATATATTTTTTAGATATGCCGCTATAATTTTATTTTTTGATTGTATTGCCAGAGTACCTTTTGCTTATTTGCGGCAAGAAGGAAAACCAATGGTTTTCATGGGCGTTCGGTTTATGAATGTTTTAACAACTCTTGGTTTAAACATTTATCTTGTTGGTTTTTTAAAGATGGAAATTTCCGGCATAATCTACACCAATGTTGTTGCATCTATTATTACTGCTTTAATTTTGTATTCAATAATGTTCCAAAAAGTTAAATTTATATTTTCCGGTGAAATTGCAAAAAAATTACTGTTCTTTGGACTTCCATTTGTGCCAACAGGTTTTGCAACTGCTGCTATGGAAATGTTAAATAGAAAAATTCTGGAAAAATATTTGGGTTTTGAAGAGGTAGGTATTTTTAGTGCGGCATATAAACTTGGAATATTTATGCTATTAATATCAACAGCTTTCTACTATGCATGGCAGCCATTTTTCTTGCGAGAAGGAAATAAAGAGGAATCACGTAAATTATTTGGTAGAGTAATGACTTATTTTGTAATGGTTACACTCGGATTCTGGATGATATTAACTCTGTTTATTCAAAATATTGCCAATATTCATTATGGAGATATTTATCTTCTCGGATTAAAATTTCAGGAAGGTGTAAAAATTGTGCCATTTATTTTGCTTGGTTATGTATTTTTTGGTATTAATCAAGTGTTACTACCCGGTATCTATTTTGAAAATAAAACTCGCTATTTGGCAGTTGTAGCAATAATCGCGGCATTTGTAAATGTTGGTTTGAATTTTATATTAATACCTATTTATGGTATTATGGGTCCGGGATACGCAATGATTTCGGGTTATATTATTCTAGTTTGTCTAACATATATACTCTCTCAAAAATATTTTAAAGTCCATTATGAATATGGACGAGTTTTGTTGCTTTTTGTAATATTTTTAACTGCTGGATTTGGTGTGTATTTTACTTCACCTCCATTTATAATCAAAGTTATTATTATTATATTAGTACCGATTCTATTGAAAATATTTAAATTTTTCAAAAAAGAAGAAGTAGATACATTAAAAAGATTAATTAAAAGATAAAGAATTAAATGAAATCATATCCAAAAATATGTCATGTTACCGTTGGTCATAGTCCTTTGGATGATAGGATATTTTATAAAGAATGTTCAAGCCTGGCTAAGATATATGATGATGTGACTATTATCGCTCCCAATGAAAACCAACTTGATCCAAGAAATAATGTTAGATTTATCACTTTCCCCAAAGCCGGATTATTTACTAATCTAAAAATGGCTTATAAAAAAGCTGTTGAGGTTGATGCTGATGTTTACCATATACATGAATTTGAATTACTCCCATATGCTCTATTATTGAAATATAAATATGGTAAAAAAGTTATTCATGATGCTCATGAAACTATATATTTTTATTTTACTGAATTTTCCAGACGCTCCAGGTTTATAACAGTTCCAGTTGGTGCGATTGCTCAGGCGATCGAATGGTTTTGTTCTATATTTGTTAACCGGATTATTACTGTTACTCCCTGGGTAGCAAAAGGATTTAAACCATTCAATAAAAATCTTGATTTGATATATAATTATCCTCTTCTCTCTCATTTTCATTTGGATAAGAATGTAGAAAAAACGAAAACTCCATTAATCCTGTATCCGGGTCAGATATCGACAGCAAGGAATATTGATATTATGGTAAGGTCAATGGTATTTGTGAAGGAAAAATTTCCCGACGCTAAGTTGTTACTTCTAGGAAACACAACACCTTGGTTTAAGACAGATTTAGATAATATTTTAGATAAAAACGATTTGCATGATGTGGTCCAAATAAATGCACCGATTCCATATACTGAAATTCCAGATTTGATGAAATCTGCAACAATAGGACTTGCTTCAATGGCACCTAATGAATCCTTTAAAAGATCAATTCAGATTAAACCTTTTGAATTTATGTGTGCCGGAATTCCAGTAATTGCAGCTCGGGTTCCCTCTACAGAAATTTATGTGGAAAATAGTAATGCCGGACTTTTAATTGATAATCCTACACCTAAAAATATTGCAGATGGTATTATAAAATTACTTTCAAATCCTGCTTTAATCCAAGAAATGGGAAAGAATGGAAAGAAGGCTGTAACAGAGCAATTCAATTGGTCTAAAGAGGAAATTAAACTATACAACATTTATCAACAAGTTATTGAATCATGAAAATATTATACATATCACCTGAAAATACTGTTGGAACACTTCAATATTGGAAAAAAGCTCATGAAGCCAATGGACATGAATGTCGTTATGTAACATTCTTTCCATCAAGTAGCGGTTATGAAGAAGATATTTGTTTGAATTTACCTTTTATTTCATCAAAAAGTAGTTACATAAAATGGCGACTTTGGTTTGTGCGAAATGTTGAGAAAAAAGAACCTTGGAAAGATATCGGCGGAAATCCTCCAGTTTGGAATCCTCCTGCATGGCAAAAAAAATTATTCAGATTAAGAGAACTATTTTGGAAACTCAAAATAAATAGAGCAATTAAAAAATATAAATTAGATGATTTTGATATAATTCATTTTGAATGGGGAACGGATTTTTATCGAAATGGTGAATTTGCTAAAAAAATGAAAAAACAGGGTAAGAAAATTGTATGTCATTATCATGGTCAGGATATGAGGAATAGAGGAGTCATTCCTGCCATGGACGAACTAAGTGACTTAAATCTTACTAATGAGTTGGACTTGACTTTTCGCCATCCTAATATCAAATATCTTTTTCTTCCCTATGATGTGAGAGCATACTCTCCAAAAACGAAACTGAATAATCAAATTACAATATGTCATGCTACTACAAATAGAAAAGTCAAAGGTTCAGATAAAATCATTGAAGTCTGTGAAAAACTGAAAAAAACACATAATATTAAATTTATTTTTATTGAAAACATTCCTCATGAAAATGTACTTGAGTTAAAAAGTCAGGCAGACATATATATTGATCAAATTACTGATCATGCACCTGGATACGGTATGAATTCCCTGGAATCTTTATCAATGGGTGTTGCAAGTGTAACTTATATGAATCATGATTTTGAAAAATTTGTTCCGAATCACCCTTTTATCAATGCTGATATTTCCAATCTGGAAGAAAAATTGATAGAACTAATTGAAAACAGAGAACTACTTTTGGATTATTGTAAAAAAGGTAGAGAATGGGTTGATAAATATCATGATTATCGAAATGTTGTAAAGAAATTATATGAGTATTATGATGAAGAGTTGAATTGGTTAAAATAGTTGAATTGGTTAAACTTGTTAAATTTCAACAATAAAAAGGACAGATTTTTAACACAAAGATTATCCCGTGTAGCCATTTAAGTCCTCTGCAAATTTATGTAGCCCAACCCATTTTTAGCGAATCAAAGCAAGCCAAGTGGGTTTCGGCGGATTCAGAGCAGTTTCTGGATGGAGAAACGGGATTGGAATAAAAAAATCATGAAATAAGCTTTCAATCAATTGTCTTGATAAAATCAAATAACTTAATAAGGTATATAATGAAATTTAATTTAAAAAAAATATCTATTACACTAATTGTATTTTTATCTTTATTTCTTCAAAACTGTGATCTTTTCTTAACTAATAAACCAAAATCAGATAAAGGTGGAATTTGCTTAACCTTTGATGATACTTATGCAACTCAATGGTATAAAACATGTTTGTTTCTAAAACAAAATAATATCAAAGCGACATTTTTTGTATCTTATATTCATACTTTATCTCATGAAGAAATTAAAAATCTTCAAAAAATTGACTCGCTTGGTTTTGAGATTGG
>JAOZSG010000007.1 GCA_029939785.1 Fidelibacterota bacterium
TGAGAATGCACCGTTTTATGGTCCTCATGGTATTGAAACTGAAGGTATGGATTATGAAACCTGGCTTAGAAAAAAACGGGATAAATGATAGTGTTTAAAGTATTATGAAAAAATGAAAGAAAAATTTTAGAAAGGATTAACATGATAAACAGGATAACAAAATGGTTATCCGGTAAATCCAGTCTAACATACATAAATAGGAGTTAAAAATGAGAAATAAATTAATCTATATATTACTAATTATATTAACATTGCTGTTCTCTTGCAATTCGTCAGGCAATAAAACAAAGCAAGATATGGTTTTTATAACCGGTGGATCGTTTCAGATGGGAGATACATTCAATGATGGCGATGCTGATATTGATGAAGTACCTGTACATACAGTGAGTGTTAATTCATTTGTAATGAGTAAGTATGAAGTTACACAAAAAGAATTTGAATCTTATATGAATTATAATCCATCCGATTTTAAAGGTCATAACTTACCGGTTACAAATCTTGATTGGTTGGAAGTTATGAAGTTTTGCAATAAAAAAAGTGAATCAGAAGGATTAACACCATGTTATAAAATTGATGGGTGGGATAATACAATTTGTAATTTTGAATCTGATGGTTATCGACTACCTACAGAAGCAGAATGGGAATATGCTGCAAAAGGCGGAGAAAAAGGATCGATATATAAATATGCAGGAAGTAATGATGTCGAATCTGTAGCATGGTATCAAAAAAATTCAAATGGAACGACACACAATGTGGGAACTAAAAAGCCTAATGAACTTGGAATTTACGATATGAATGGTAATGTATCGGAATGGTGCTGGGATGCTTATAAAATTGATTATTATAAAAATAGTCCATCTGATAATCCACATGGTCCTGCCTTTAAAGGAAAACCTGTACGTCGTGGTGGAAGCTGGATTAACAATCGTTGGAATGTCCGCACCACAACGCGGTTAACATGGTGGGCAAGTTCAAAATCGCCATTTCTGGGATTTCGGATTGTAAGAAGTACGAAGTAAATTATAAGGTAGTATCCAAAATATAGACAGGATTAACAAGATTAACAGGATTAAATTAATTTTAAAAAATCCAATAAATCTTGTTAAAAAAAAGGATGAATATTATGAAAATGGGATTTTTACTATTGATGAAACCGCAAAAAGTATTTTTTAACGCAGAGACCGCAAAGATCGCAGAGGCTATAGTTTTTAAATACAATAAATTTATGTCCGTCAGTGGCCGGATTTTAGAACAGACCTTTGCGTCCTCAACGTTCTTTGTTGCTAAACCAGGCTTTCGACAGGCGTTAAAATTTTTACTTTTTACGAAGTTGTCACTATTACCTATACTGTTTTTGAGTTTCTGTGATGCCCCTGATACTAAAAAAGGTTTTCCTAAATCCATCGCTTATGAAGATATAACGATACAAGGAGAACTGCAGCAACGGGTATTACGAAATTTTGATCGCCTTGAAGGTAAAAGATATACGCCTGAAAAAGTTTTTCTTACTGAGGAAGAAAGTGGTTGGTGGGCAGGAGATACAGAAGGTCGTACAATATTGGCCTTAACTCTTTTATCTCAGTCTTCTAAACGGGAAGCGAAGTATTTGGAGCAAATAATTGATAAAATTCCTGAAAAATTAAATAAAAAAGGTTATCTCGGGACAATTTGGCCGGATACTGTCATGCATGAACAACAACTTTCCGGTCATGGTTGGTTTTTGCGAGGACTTTGTGAATATTATCAATGGAAGAATGATTCACATGTGTTGGATATGATTAAAACCATTGTAGATAGTTTGGTACTTCCAACAGCAGGATATCATAAATTATATCCAATTGATCCTTCACAAAGACAACATACAGGTAAATATAGCGGTACTTCAACTAAACAAATAGGAAATTGGATTTTATCATCTGACATTGGGTGTGATTTTATTTTTCTTGATGGAGTTACACATGCTTATGAGATTTTGCGAACAGATAAATTAAAAGATATAATCGAAGAGATGATACCCCAATATCTTAAAATGGATTTAGTTACCATCAAAGCACAAACACATGCTACACTTACAGGTTTGAGAGCTATATTAAGATATTATGCAATCTCAGGTGATTCGATGCTTTTGGAGAATGTTATTCAACGCTATGATCTCTATATTAATGAAGGAATTACAGAAAACTATGAAAATTATAATTGGTTCGGAAGGCCAAAATGGACAGAACCATGTGCTATCATTGATTCATATATTGTGGCGGTTACTTTGTGGAAACATACAGGAAATACGAAGTATCTTGAAGATGCTCATCATATTTATTATAATGCAATAGCCCATGATCAAATGGCAAGAGGTGGATTTGCTTGTAATAGTTGTTCCGGAGCTAATAACGATGCACATGTTGAAGTGAAAGTTGATGATGTTTGGTGGTGCTGTAATATGCGTGGTGGTGAAGGACTTTCCTGTGCTGTAAAATATTCATTTTTTACAGAGGACAATACAGTAATCATACCATTTTTTCAAAATTGCACTGCTACTGTAAAACCTGTAAGGAATAAAATTAAAATAGAGGAGAAAACAGATTATCCTTTTGGCGGCAATGTAGAATTCAAAATATTAAAAGTCGAAAAAGAAAATAAAATCAACTGGAAAATACTTAATCCTTCTTATGAAAACCTAAAAACAGTATTAATTAATGAAAAGTCAATTGATTATAAAATCAATAAAGGCATGATTAGTTTTAAACATCATATAAAAGAAGGAGATATTGTTAAAATAGAATTTGAACCAAAATTACGATCTGTACAAACATTGAATAAACATAGTATAAAAAATTATTTTACTTTTAGATATGGTCCTTTAATTCTTGGTCATTCGGGAAAAGACGAAGTACAAATTCCTTTTTCTGCGAAATTGAGAATTGAAACCAAAGATAATAAATTAAAAGCATTTGTAGAAAACGATAGTTTGGTATTGCAGCCACTTTACCATTTATTATCGCCTGAGGTGAAAAAAAATTCTTATTCAATGCAGGTAATTTTTAAAAATAAGTAGAATCAAAAGTAAAAAAAATAATAGTAAAAAAATAAATTAGGAGGAAGTACAATGAAAAAAAATTCACGGAGAAAGTTTCTTAAGAAAAGTATATATGGCTCTATTGGAACAAGTCTTGTTTGTAGTTTACTAAGTTCTTGTATGCAAAAACCACCTGTTAAACGAGATGTACTTTTTATTGCAGTTGATGATTTACGTGATTGGGTGGGATATAGTCATGCATTTCCACAAGTGAAGACACCGAATATAGATAGGATAGCAAAACGTGGACTCATTTTTTCAAATGCCTATTGTGCAGCACCTGCTTGCTGTCCTTCACGTACATCTCTCCTGACAGGGAAAAGTCCTGCTGTTACAGGTGTATATGAGAATGCTGATAGATGGCCGGAAACACTACGTTCAGAAGGAATGACATTAACAAGTCATTTTATGCAGGATGGCTATTATGTTGCCGGTTCCGGAAAAATATATCACGGATCACCCAAGTATAAGCATTGGCATCGATATGACTTGTTTCCGATAATGAAAAAGAAAGAGCACGGTGAGATAAGACCTGGTGCTTTGGGTAATCCTCTGGATATTCCTGATGAAGAGATGAGTGATTATAAACGTGTTAGTCGCAGTATCGAAGATATTAATCGAAAAAGTAAAGTATCGAAATTTATCGCCTGTGGATTGATTCGTCCACATTTACCATGGGATGTGCCAAAAAAATATTTTGATATGTATCCGTTAGATGAAATTAATTTACCGGAAGTAAAAGAAAATGATCTGGATGATTGTCCGGAAATTGCACGATCTATCGCACATAAAAAAGAAGGTGATTATCAGGTTGCACATAAAGATGTATTGAAAAATGAAAATTGGAAATATAATATTCAGGCATATCTTGCAAGCATTACTTTTGCTGATGCTCAGATAGGGCGTTTAATTGATGCATGGGATAATAGTCCAATGTCAAAAAATGGTGTTATTGTATTGTGGGGTGACCATGGCTGGCATCTTGGTGAAAAAGAACACTGGAGCAAGTTTACACTCTGGGAAGAGGGAACACGGACACCACTGCTATTTGTTGTCCCCGGAATTACAAAGCCCGGAACAATATGTAAAACACCTGTAAGTTTGCTTGATATATATCCTACTCTTATGAATACTTGTAATATTCACAAACGTTATGATCTTGATGGACACGATTTGACACCTTTATTGCAAAATCCTGAACTACCATGGGAAATCGCAGCTGTAACAATTCATGGACAGGGAAATGCCAGTGCCCGTGATTCCCGTTGGCGATATATTCACTATAGAGATAGCAGTAAGGAATTATACGATCATGAAAATGATCCACATGAATGGAATAATTTGGCAACTGATAAAAAGTACCAAAGTGTGATTAATCGACTCCATAATCAATTGCCGGAACATTATACAGAAAGAATAAAAGTTAATAGATGGGGTAAGAAAACAAAGAGTTGGTTTGATAGTTTGTCAGAGTGATTGTGTCAAAAAATAAAAAATATGGCTCACGGATTATTGAAATAAACACGGATAAGAAATATTCATGGCTATCATGTTAATCTGTGAGTAAAAAAAGGTAGTGTAAAAAGTATGATTAGATTCGGAGATATACGGAATGACTTATTAGATATGTTCGACGACAATAGAGAAGATTATTAATAAACAATTCATATTAAGGAATCAGAATTTATGAAATCAATTTTATTGATAACCATGTTGTGTTTTATTTTTGTTGCAGATGAAATAAAAGCACAGGTACCGTTAATTTCTCATATTTTTGCAGCAGATCCATCGGCTCATGTTTGGTCAAATGATGAAAACACTTTGTGGATTTATGCATCTCATGATGAGTCTGGTACAAATCATCATGCTACTATGTTTGACTATCACGTTTTTTCTACAAAGGACATGGTTAATTATATAGACCATGGCAGGATACTTTCTATAGATGATGTTGATTGGGCTATTAGCCATGCATGGGCTATCGATGCAGCTTATTGGAAAGGTAAGTATTATTTGATTTTTTGTATGAGAATTAGAAAAAATTCAGAAAAATTTAAAATCGGGATTGCAGTCAGTAACAGGCCGGAGGGTCCTTTTAGTAATGTTGGAATTGTTGCAGGGATTGATGAGGGTATGGATCCTTCTCTATTTATAGATGATGAACATCCATACCTTATTTGGGCTCATGATCGACATTGTTATATTGCTGAATTAAATGATGATCTATTATCAATAAAAAATGAAACATTAACAGATATTACAGCAGGTCTTGTTCAATTACAGGAAGGGCCATGGCTACATAAATATAATAGTAAATATTATTTATCATATCCGGGTTTGAGGGATAATGAATGGCCGGAAGTTATGTATTATTCAATTTCTGATTCTCCATTTGGTCCTTATAAATCAATGGGACAATATATTCCCTATTTTGATGGACAGTCGGGATCTAACCATGGTTCTATCGTTGAGTTCAAAAATAAATGGTACGCTTTTTATCATAGTGCTCATTTATCAGGAGATAATGAATATACAAGAAATCTTATGGTAAGTGAGTTAGAGTATAATTTGGATGGAACGATTAAAACTATAAAACCCGGAGCAGGAGAAACTAACAAACAATCGCCGATCAAATGTGTTATAAAGATCGAAGCAGAAAATGGTAAATCTGCCGGTGGAAAATTGGATGGTATTTTTGTTGATACTGTACAAGTAGAGTATTCCGGTTCCGGATATGTGACAGGATTTGATCAATCCGAGGATTTTGTCGAAGTTTTGGTTCAATTGGCAAACGATGCTGAATATTTATTGAAAATTGCATATACAGCAGAAAAAGATACAAAAATTGCTGTATTGAATAATAAATTTATGCTAAATGGTGGTTATGGTGATTGGAAAGATATAATTTTACCTAAAACAGATATGATTAAAATTTTAGATATTTCAAAAATACAATTAAATTCCGGAGATAATAAAATCAGAGTTATGTCAAAAAATGGTGATTTAAATATTGATTATTTTTTATTTATACCGATAAATAGTGTGAAGTGATATGGATATAAGGTACTGTCATCCGCCAGTTGGAGGACATAAAAAAAGGGATAGTTATGATTGGTATTAGACGATATTATTTATTAAGTCTCATTGTTATATTATTAACAATGGTAAATTGTTCAGTTAATCAGGAAAAATTAGAGTCTGACAGAAAATGTACGTTTTCAATATTAAGTGAAAATTTTCCAGACCCACCGGTAGAGTACCGATCTGCACCGCTTTTTGTTTTTCATGATCAGGTTTCAAAAAAAGAGATTGAATTTCATTTAAAAAAATTAAAAGAACAGGGATTTGGTGGTGTATTTATTCATCCACGATATGGATTAATTACTGAATATTTAAGTGATGAATGGTTTGATCTGGTAAAATTTACTGTTGAAAAAGCAAAATCAATGGGAATGCAAGCCTGGATATATGATGAAAATTCTTTCCCGAGTGGATTTGCAGGAGGTCATGTTCCTGCTGAAATGCCTGAATCCTATAATCAAGGTCAGGGATTAATTCCGGAAAAAACTAATATATTACCAAATAATACAGAGAAGTTCTTCCTAATTTTAAAGAAGGATGGAGATTCCTTTATTAAAGTTACTGATTCTAAAAAATATTTAAATAAACAGGGTGAATATTATCTATATAAAAAGGAATATTATAATAAGGGTAAATGGTATGGAGGCTATTCCTATGTAGATTTGCTTGTACCCGGAGTTACAGAAAAATTTATAGAAGTTACTATGCAAGGTTATGAAAAAGCTGTTGGCGAAGAATTTGGGAAAACCGTACCTGGTGTTTTTACAGATGAACCAAATATCAAACCACCAAGTCCGCCAAAAGGTAAAAGTATTATGCGTTGGACACCTGATTTGTTTGAAGCATTTGAAAAACGTTGGGGATATGATTTAGGTGTTAATCTTCCTTCTTTATTTGAAGAAACTGGTGATTGGAAACGTATTCGTCATAATTATTACCAGTTACTTTTACAAATGTTCATTGATCGCTGGTCGAAACCATGGCATGAATATACAGAAGAAAATGACTTGAAATGGACGGGTCATTACTGGGAACACGGCTGGCCTGATCCACATCATGGTGGTGATAATATGGCTATGTATGCCTGGCATCAAATTCCTGCAATTGATATGCTTTTTAATCAAATGGATGATGATAAGCCTATTCAGTTTGGTAATGTTAGAGCAGTTAAAGAATTACGTAGTGTAGCAAATCAAACCGGTAGCAAACGAACTCTCAGTGAAACTTATGGTGGAGCAGGATGGGAATTAAGTCTTCAGGATATGAAACGTCTCGGTGATTGGGAATATGTACTGGGAGTTAATTTTATGAATCAACATTTGACATATATGACTCTTGCCGGTGATCGTAAACATGATTTCCCACAGTCATTTTCATATCATGCACCATGGTGGAATAATTATAAACCACTTGCGGATCATTTTGCACGGCTGTCTATGGCACTTTCATCAGGAGAACAACTTAATACTACTCTAATTTTGGAGCCGACTACAACAGCCTGGATGTATTTTTCATGGACCAAATCACCACAAAACTTATGGGATATTGATGATAAATTTCGTGCTTTATTGAATGACCTGGAGAAATATCATATAGAATATGATCTGGGATGTGAAAATATTATAAAAGATAGAGCAACTATAAATAATGGAAAATTTGTGATTGGAAAAAGAGATTATAATCTTATTGTAATCCCGGATGGCTTTGAAAGTTTTGATATCGCGACTGTTTCTCTCATTGAAGAATATTTGAAACAAGGTGGAAAGATAATATCATTTGCAGGCATTCCTCAATATATAGATGGAGTTAAAACAAACAAAATTACTAATATTGCGAATCAATTCAAATCTCAGTGGATTGAAGCAGAATCAATTCATAATAAAAAAGTTTCAGAATTACTATATTCCAAAAACTTTAATATGCTGGATGCGGATAAAATTGGTGGAAAGCTTTTTCATCAGCGGCGACAGTTTGATGATGGACAATTATTGTTTATGGTTAATTCATCTACAACTGAAGAGTCTAAAGGGAAGTTTCACATTGATGGATCTTCTGTATCTGAGTTAAATACTCTGACAGGAGAAATAACAGATTATCCGGCACAAAAAGTTGGAGATCAGGTTATGGTTTCTTTTGAACTTCCTCCGGTTGGCAGTATATTACTCTTTATATCAAAGGAACACAAAAAAAATAATCTTGTACAATCCGGAAGTTTATCTCAAAAAATATTAAAGCCCATAGATAAACCACAGGTTGAAAGAATTTCTCCAAATGTTTTAACACTGGATTATTGTGATCTTATACTAGGAAATAAGACAGAAAAAGGGCTTTACTATTATTATGCAGCAAATAAAATATGGCAACATCATGGTTTTGAAGCAAATCCCTGGGTTTCATCGGTACAATACAAAACTAATATTTTAGACAAATCCAAATTTTCTGATGATTCAGGATTTGATGTTATCTATCATTTTCAGGTAGGAGCAAAAACTGATCGGTCATCACTTCAGGCAGTTATAGAGCGTCCGGAATTGTGGAAAGTGAAGATTAATGATCATCTTATCGAATCAAATAAAGGAGAATGGTGGTTAGATCGAACATTTGGAGTTTTTAATATTGGAAAATATGTAAAAACCGGTGATAACCAAATCCAATTAATTACTCACCCAATGTCAATACATGCTGAACTGGAACCAATATATATATTAGGTGATTTTAATCTGAAATCATCAACCCATGGTTGGGAAATTTTTCCACAGCGTCAGTCTGATTTGGGCGAATGGAGTAATCAAGGTATGCCATTTTATCATGATGGTGTATCATATACTAAAAATTATGATTTTAAATCATTTTCCCAAACTGCGATTGTTAGACTAAATGAGTGGCTTGGAAGTGTTGCCAGTGTGGAAGTGAATGGTAATGATGCAGGAATAATAGGTTGGCCACCATATCAACTCGATATTACCGATCATGTAATTGAAGGGAAAAATGAAATATCAGTGATAGTCTATGGCTCGCTGAAAAATGTGCTGGGACCGCATCATAATGTAAACTCAAAGGGTCTTGTAACACCCTGGAGTTTTAAATATGCTCCGGAAGTACAGCCATCTGGAAATAAATATGACAATTTTGAGTATGGACTTTTTAATGATTTTGATGTTTTGATTAGAGAATAAATTGATGAGTAAAATTAATAATATTAACAATAATCAAAAAATAAAAATTGTCGAAAACTATTCAGCAAGTAAAGAAGCCAGGTGGATATGGCCGGATTATCCGGGTACAGATTTGTTTAATATCTGGATGCAAGCAAGAAAAGTGTTTACTTTATCAAAAGTTCCGGATAATGCTTTTATTGATATAACAGCAGATGCATATTATCGTCTTTTCATTAATGGTACGATGATTCATCAGGGACCTGCGAGAAGTTTTCATCATGAATGGTGTATTGACAGTATTGATATTAGTTCGTTTTTACAGGAAGGTGAAAATATCATAGGAGTTTTGGTTCACAATCCTGGAATTGGCTCCCATAGATATATTCACCAGGGTTATGCTGGATTGTTGGTCAGTGGGAAAGTAAATGATGTGGATATTTCTACAAATAGAAGTTGGCGTATGCGTTTTGCTACAGGTTATAGGCGTAATTTAAAATTAACGACTTTTCAACTTGGTACATATCAGGAAATATATGATGGTCGTATATGTAATAATGATTGGCTACTTGCTGATTTTGATGACAGCGATTGGATTCATGATAGTTTTTGGGGCAATCGCTTCCCGGGCTGTGAACCTTGGGGAACTCTAAAAAAAAGAGATATTCCATTATTGGATTTTCCGATCAGAGAAGTTGATAAAATGGTTTTTGAAGGTAATTGGACAGCAACTAAAGACTGGGAAAATGCAGAAGATATTCATAATTGTTACATGATAGAAAAAAAGAATTGGAAAGTCAGTGTTAGAAAGAAAAAACAAATAACAATTTATTCGCAAACAGAGGATAATGTACAGGCTTATTGTTTTGACTGTGGTGAGATAGTTCTTGCCAATATTATCCTTGATATAAAAGGTAATCAAGGTGGTGAGCATTTAGATATTCTTTATACTGAGGATATTAATAATAAAGAACCAATTTTTCATAAAAACATGAAACTTGCAGGACGTTATATCTGTGGTCAGAATGAGAGTTATGAAAACTTTGCACCTATGGGATTCCGTTATATAGTTATTGTTGTTCGAGGTGCATGTAGGGAGTTTAGTTTAACATCATCTTTACGTTTGCATTGTTATCCATTTAATCAGAAAGGCAAATTATCAACAAAAGGAAACAGACTTGATAATATTTATGATATTTCTGCCAGAACGCAAAAATTGTGCATGCTCGATGCATATCTGGATTGTCCATCACGGGAACAAGGAATGTGGTGGGGTGATGCCCATACACATTTTCAAAACTCTCAAAGATTAGAAGCCGATGATAGTCTTATGTGTCGTGGGCAATATCTTGTGGCACAATCACAATTAGAAAATGGTTTAATGTATGCTTTGGCTCCTACAAAAGCTCATGAAGCAATATTACCGGATTTTACTCTTGCATGGCTTGAGATGCTATATTTCCACTGGATGTATTCCGGGAAAAGTAATCTGTTTTATGAACTGAAAGACCATGTTGCACCGGCTTTAACTTATTTTGAAAAATTCTCTGAAAAGACCGGTTTACTGGAAACTGACAATAGATATTGGTTGTTCCTGGACTGGGCAGAGCCTTTTGACAAACAAAAGTATTCCACTTTGTACAACTTGCAGTATTTATACACATTACAGAGACTGGCAATATTTTTTAAGCATATTTCAGAAACTGAATTATTAAAAAGGTGTGAGCATAAAATTTGGCAATTATCCAGAGCAATTAAAGAACAACTTTGGGATAATGATAGATCACTACCATTTTATAGTATAAATAGTGAAGGGAATAAAGATCATTTTGTCTCACTTCGAGTATTAACTTTATGTCTGAAATGTGATCTGTTTTCAGACTATCATGATATTTTTATCAAAGATTATTTGCTGCCGGCAATTAGCAAACCATTGCCGGATACTTATGGTTCACCATATGAAGAACAGTTTTCAAATATCAATACTTTAACACCATATTTTTTACATTTTGTTTTTCTGGAACTTGGAAAAAAGGATTATGGCTATGAAGTGCTGAGTTGCATTGACAGATGGTGGGGGAATATGCTGGATAGAGGATTAACCACAACGGAAGAAATATGGGGAGCAAAAGCAGGTGTTGATAGTCTTTGTCACGCATGGAGTTCACACCCGATTGTTCATATTTCAGATCTGCTTCTTGGTATAAGACAAGCCGACCCGGGGTGGGTTAAAATCTCATATAATCCGATATTTTTTGGAAACTCAGCAAAGGGAATTGTGAGCACACCTTTGGGGGAAATAGTTTCTTCATGGATTAAAAAGGATAACTCGATTGAATTATTGCTGGAATTACCGGAAGGAGTTACTGCACAGATAGAAATTCCATCATTTAATAATAAATGTGTAACGAATAAATGGACTGCAACAATAAACGCACAAGATAATGTGTGATATTGGATTTAAGACTGTTCCTATTAAAAAATGAAAGAAAAAATTTAGATAGGATTAACATGAAAAAAGGAGATGCAATATGAAATTAATAACACGTAGGGAATTTCTAAAGGATGGCACACTCGGATTAGCAGGATGTACTCTTGCATCTGGCATCTTTGGTTCCAAAGCAATAGCAGCAAATCAAGATGGAGACCTTCATTTTATACACGTAACAGATACACACCTTGATTTAGGAAAACCCAAAACAATCACCTGGATTCAAATGTTGGTCGATAAAATTAATAAAGAGTTCTCCTCAGTGGACTTTGTGCTTTTCGGAGGGGATAATTTTAACAATAATGTACCAGGCAACAGTGATGCACAAAAATTCAAACATATCGTAGATGGTTTGAAATGTCCCTGGTACTCTGTGCGTGGTAATAAGGAATCCACTCCTAAGCCTAAAGATGATTCGCTTAATCAGAACGATTATGCACAGATGTTTTTTTCATCTGACCTTAAGGTGTCAGGCCGGGATTGGAAACTTGAAAGTGGCAAATATACAATTCTCGGTCTTGATACCACGATCGAGCAACACAATAATGGTATCTACACTCCTGAAACTCTTGATTTTGTAGAGAAAGAACTTAAAAATAATCCTGACCGTTATTACATTCTACTCAACCACCATACTTATTGGAACTTTTGGGAAGGTACTGACAAAAGTAATATTCACAAATATGTACTCAATAATATTGATGAAGTGAAAAAACGTCTTTTTGGCTATCGGAACCTGAAACTTACACTTTCCGGACACAAGCATTTAAATCATATAGGTCAATCCGGGACAGTAAAAATAATATCAACATTGGGCTTTGTGGTACCACAGGATTCAGAAAATGATCACCGCTTTCGTTATGTAGAAATCAAGGACGATGTTGTCACTCAAAAAGTAGTTAGCATTATTTGAGAGATTCTTTTTCAATAGCAAAGAAAATTAACAAGAAAAGAAAAATTATAATCAATGGTAGAGCAACTTTTGATACTACCTAAAATATTAAAGGAGATTAACGTATGAGTGAAAATGGAATCAACCGTCGTAATTTTATGAGAAAATTTGGTGCAGGAGCAGCAGCATTAGCTTTATCGCCAACTTTATTTACTTCCTGTGCAAGTGGCAGTAAAAAACCGAATGTAATTTTTATACTTACTGATGATCAGCGTAATGATACACTTGGCTGTGCAGGTCATCCGATATTAAAAACTCCGGTAATAGACAGTATGGCAAATGAAGGTGTACGTTTTAGCAATGCCTTTGTTACGACATCAATTTGTGCTGCCAGTCGGGCGTCGATTTTTACAGGAATGCATGAAAGAACACATGGCTTTACATTCAATACAAAACCATTGGCAAAAGAATACCTGAAAACCAGTTATCCTGTTATATTACAGCAGGCAGGTTACCATACAGGATTTATAGGGAAATTTGGTGTTGAGGTTGAAGGTTACCAGCCGCACGAATTATTTGATGATTATCGTCCCTTAGGTCGATGGATGTATTTCAAAAAACAGCAGGATGGATCTGAGAGACATATTACCGAACTTATGGGTGATTATGCCGGTGAATTTTTACAGACTGTGCCTGATGAAAAGCCCTTTTGTCTTTCATTAAGTTTTAATGCTGCACATGCTGAAGATGCTGATAAGGAAGATCATTTTCCATGGCCCAAAGCAGTGGATGGTATGTATGATGATATTGATATCCCGGAACCTCGCCTATCAGATCCGGCAATATTTGATGCACATCCGGAATTTCTGAAGAAATCTTTAAATCGTATCCGTTATTATTGGCGTTGGGATACACCTGAAAAATATCAGAAAAATATGAAAGCATATTTCCGAATGATTAGTGGAATTGATAGGGTAATTGGTCGTATTCGGGATGAATTGAAAAAAAATGGACAGGCTGAAAATACAGTCATTATATATTTAGGAGATAATGGATATTATATGGGTGATCGCGGATTTGCCGGTAAATGGTCTCATTATGAACAATCATTGCGTGTGCCTCTTATCATTTACGATCCTCGTTTATCTAAAGAAAAACGTGGAAAAGTTGAGAAAAAAATGGCTTTAAATATTGATGTGCCTTCAACGATTCTTGATATTTGTGGTGTTGATATTCCTCAGGAATATCAAGGTCGTAATCTCGTTCCTCTTGTTAATAGAACTGGTGTGCAAAATTGGCGGAATGATTTCTTTTGTGAACATCTAATGGAATCGGAAGCAATACCAAAATGGGAAGGTGTTCGTGATGAAAGATATGTTTATGCACGATATTTCGAACAAAAACCCGCTTATGAATTTCTTCATGATTTAAAAGCAGACCCTGACCAGTTAAAAAACCTTGTATCAGATTCTGATTACACAGAAATTTTACAAAATATGCGTACTCGTTGTGATGAATTGAAAAATAATTATACTTCAAAAAAATAGTGAATATGATAATTGATGAAACCGCAAAAAGTATTTTTTAACGCAGAGATCGTTGAAAATCCGGCCTTTGACGGGCAAAGATCGCAGAGACTATAGTTTTAAAATACAATAAATTTGTGCCCGTCAGTAGCCGGATTTTAGAACGGGGCTTTGCGTCCTCAGCGTCCTTTGTTGTTAAACCAGGCTTTTGACTGGTGTTAAAATTTTTACTTTTTACAAAGTTGTCAATTAATTTAATATAGAAAGAGATTCAGATGATCTTAAAACGACGTGAATTTATGAAATCAATGAGTTTTGTGATTTCAGGACTAATGCTGTCTGGTTTGAATTCACTTGCTTATGCAGATAGAAAAAATAAAAAGTCAAATATTGTAATTATTTTTGCTGATGATCTGGGATATGGTGATTTATCATCGTTTGGTCATCCTACCATTAAAACACCATGTTTGGATAAAATGGCAAGTGAAGGTCAAAAGTGGACTAACTTTTACGCTGCTGCCAGTGTCTGTACACCCAGTCGTGCAGGATTGCTAACTGGTAGGCTACCGATTCGTAATGGCATGTGTAGTGATAAACTTCGGGTATTATTTCCCAATTCAACCGGGGGACTACCTGAAGATGAGATAACAATCGCCGAAGCTCTAAAGACACAAGGCTATGCAACAGGATGTGTTGGCAAATGGCATTTGGGTCACTTACCACAATATCTTCCAACTAACAATGGATTTGATTCGTATTTTGGTATTCCATATAGTAATGATATGGATTGGACAAAAACAAATAGTTGGAGAGATGCTAAGGCAGCAATGAAAAATCCAAAAACTGAATATTGGAATGTGCCATTGATGCGTAATGAAGAAATCGTAGAACGTCCGGCAAATCAGAATACAATTACAAAACGTTATACTGAAGAATCAATCAAGTTTATAAAGGATAATAAAAACAATCCGTTTTTTCTTTATTTGGCTCATAATTTACCTCATGTGCCTTTGTTTGCTTCCAAAAAATTCCAGGATAAAAGTGTGCGTGGTCTCTATGGAGACGTTATTGAAGAGATTGATTGGGGCGTGGGACAAATTCTTGACACACTGAAAAAGGAAGGTATCGCTAAAAATACGCTTGTTGTTTTTACATCTGATAATGGACCATGGTTAGTTTTTGATGAACATGGTGGTTCAGCAGGGCTTTTAAAAGATGGAAAAGGTACAACCTGGGAAGGTGGAATGCGTGAACCAACAATCTTTTGGCAACCGGGTAAAATAAAGCCAGGAATTGTCACAGATATAGGTTCAACATTGGATCTTTTTACAACTGCTTGTAAACTTGGTGGTACGAAAATTCCGGATGATCGAATTATTGATGGTTTGGATTTATGTCCGACTTTGTTTGATGAAAAATCAAGTCCACGAAAAATCATGTTTTATTATCGTGGGACAAAAATATATGCAGTTCGCAAAGGAATGTTCAAAGCTCATTTTATTACTGAAACAGCCTATGCCGAGAATGACAACCTTATGCATCACGATCCACCATTATTGTTTCATCTTGGGCATGATCCTTCGGAAAAGTATAATATTGCGGAAAAGTATCCTGAAATAATTGAGGATATAAAGCATGAAATTGAAGTGCATCAATCTAAATTGGTAATACCTGAAAGTCAGTTGGAAAAGCATCTTTGATGAAATGAAAAAATTCAGACAGGATTAACATGATAAACAGGATAATAAAATAGTTATCCAGTTTATCCTGTCGAAAGTAATTTGAAAGAAATTATATGAAAGACAATAAAAAAATGTTAACAGTAAAATCTATTAATAATACAACCACCGATTGGATTAATATTAAAAAAATTAATTCTATTGATAGTCGTCCACTAAAAATGAAACTGGCGGGCGAACAGGGATTTCGCCTGTCCCGCAATATCAGACGTATTAAGAACGAATTGCCATATACTGAAGAGTATGTATTGGGACAGATTTCTGGTAAAAAAGGACTATGGAGCAATTTTCCACGTTTTCATGGCGATGTAGCCGGCAGATATATTCTGGCCATGACCTATGCGGAATCAAACCATGATGAGCCTCCAATATATTTACAAGATATGGTTGAAAAGGCTATTGCACTTCAAAATAAGGATGGTAGTTTTGGATTGATTCAATATGAAGAAAATCCTTTGAACATGCACAAAGCGTATGGAAATGGCTGGATGCTAAAAGGTCTGTCACAATATGCATTCACTTTTCAGGATAAAAGAGCAAAACAAGCCGCAATTGAATTAGGTGATTTTTATATCAGAACATATAAAGACTGGCAAGCCGGTCCTGCCAATGAAGGTCGTGATGATGGTAATTATGCTGTTTCCCGTTCCTGTTATTTTCATGCTTTTGATGGTTTGTTAACCTTGTATCGCATTACGAAAAACCGGAAATATTTTGAATTAGTTGAAAAATTTGTACCTTTACTAACATCTTTAGATGATGCTGATCATGCACACATGTACCTTACTTCCCGCCGTGGACTTTTGGAGTATTATTCTCTTCTCAACGATACATCATCGATTGCTTCACTTACTAAAGAATTGGAAAAAGTTAATGAGACATTTATTTATGAAACCGGTGGTGTACCTGAACGTTTTATTCAGGATAAGGAGGAACGCAATAATCCGGACAGAGAAGGTGATGATGAAGGATGTGGTCTTTTCGACTGGCAAATTTTAACTTTGCGTATGTTTGAAGTTACGTGTAATCCTATTTGGATTGAACGTGCAATACTGAATCTTGAAAATGCAATTTATTACAACCAATCCGATAATTATGGGTTTGGAGCATGTAATATGGAACCTGTTTACAGAGAGCGAAGAAAAGAGGCTCCATGGTGCTGTACTTTGTTTGGTCCTTATGGTCTGTTGGAATCTGCAAGTTGCTGGGTTACAAAAAAGTCAGGCATTCTTGACATAAATCATCTGGTATCGGGTGAGTTTGAATTTGAAGGAGGCGAGCAGGTTATTCTTACAAATGATAATGAAAAGAGAATCTTGAAAATTGAACTAAAAAATAAAGCAGAAATTGAGAGTATATCTTTTCACGTTCCGCACTGGCTGAAACTTGAAAGTATGTCCAATAATATTGAAAATGGTCGCCTCAAAGCAGATGTTCCTTTATCGGGTATTTTGGAAATCCCTTATTCCTATAAGGTATGGATATCCCAAAGCCGAACTTCACCAAAAAGAAGAAACAGTTTTAATGATGGTGAAACAGGAGTGCTGTTTTATGGACCTTGGTTATTGGCTCACCATTTCCCAACAGATATTCAAACTGTAAATCTTCAACTCGACGATGAAGGATTCATTACAAACTTTTCAAAAGAGTACATTCGTGGCATCAATATTTATGGTGAAAGCACAAGAATAACCATTCCTTCAGATATTGAAATCAATCCGAATGATGTTTCTCGTGGAATTGATGAACAGTCGGGTAAACTATATCTATTTCCATTACGAGATAGAGAATCAGTGTGGAATAGTGCAACTAAACTGCGATTAAGATATTTATAGTATTAAAACAATTAGTTAACCAAAGAAAGAAAAAAAATGAGAAAAATGAAAACATTTATCATAACTATAATGATTATTATTTTGTTTAGTACATCGATATTGTTTGCACAATCGACGGGTTATTCAGATAATTTTAATGGAGATTTACAGGTTTCTGGTCCACCATCTTTTAGTTTTGAACAGGAAGATGGATTACTACATATATCTGTAAATAAGGAACCAAAAAAATGGCAGGCAATAACATATTCAATTAATGATACAATTAATATTTCTTCACAGCCAATTATTAATATCAAATTAAAAACAAGTACAGGATTTTTACTCACAGCCTATGTTGTAGATGCAGATAACAAAAATTATCCAATAAACATGAAAATAAATGCAACAAATACTTTTGTTAATTATTGTATCGATTTTAGTTCTGCAAAAAATATAGATTTGGAACATATTACGGAAATATTTTTAACTCCAAATGGTAATGTTTATGGTGGTTTAAAATCAGAAATTTATATAGATGAATTAAAACTTGGTACAGATGCTGAAATGCTGGCAGGAATTAATGGTGTACAGGAATCGCTTGCTTTTGTTAATTCAATAAATAACAGAATAAGTATATTTGATCTAAAAAATAGCGATAATATAGTAGTAACTGATGGAGAATCATCTATTACAAATATTAATATCACTGATATTGCAGATAATATGGTTGTAATGACTTATGATTGTCAAACGGATTATATTGGTAATGATACTTTGACAATTACTGCAATAGGAAGTTTAGGATATTCTGATAACTCAATCCTTGTACCTCTGGAAATTCATGGAAATTATTCACCATCGTTGGATTCAATATCTAATATGGATGTTGTTATTGGTGATACAATAAATATATTACTCCAAGGTATTCATGATGGCAATTCAGCAGTTGAACAACCTTTGCTTATCAGTGCAGCCAGTAATAATCAGGTAGCATTGCCTGATAGTAATATTTACATTGATTATAATGAAGGTGAATCAACAGCAAAAGTCTCTTTTTTGCCGATACAAGCAGCTACTGATATTGAAATATCCATAAATTTAGATGATCAATATGCTTCAGATAATATTAAGGTCACTACTTTTATTGTTAATGCTTATGCTCAATATAACACTGCACCATTCATTAATCTTGTTGATGATAAATTTGCTTATCTTAATGATGGTCAACAGATATTTAATTTTACTGGTATTGGAGATGGTGACAATTCTTCTCAAAATCTCACTATAACTGCTCAAAGTTCACAACAAAGAGTAATTTCCGATGAAGGAATTACAATAAATTATATACAAGGGAATTCAACTGCAGAATTCCAATATACACCATTGGATACGGGAATAACAAATATTACACTAATAATAACAGATGATGGTGGTACAGACTCAAATAATGGTAATGCTCAAATACAAATAGATTTTAATATAGAAATAGGATTAATGCCACTTACAGGATATACTCTTCCAATGAGTGAATTTATTGCCCAAAAGATAGACCCCAAAAGTTCACTCGTAGCAGGTGATTGGAACGTAGAGGGTTTGGGTGAGGCACAGATTATAGATTTTGGTTCTTTTCATGGGAAGGATAATGTTATTAAATCGACTTTAGTAAATAAAACCTGTTGGGCTGGCTTATGGGTTGGAATTCCGGAACTTGATGTAGATAATCATAGATATCTCAGTTATGATATTTATTTTGAAGGAGGAGATTTTGCCGGCAGTTCCGGTCAGACACATTGTTATTTTTGGGATGAAGGATGGGATGGTAATTTAAATAGAAATATAGATGAAGCACATGCCAAAAGGAAAACTGTAAATGAAGGTCAATGGAAAACTGTGGTTATGGATTTTCGATCAGCCGGAGGAATGAATAATAACAATAGTGTTGAATTGAATGTTAAGCGAATTCAAAAGATTTTGATTAATTATGCTTCACATTTTTCATGGCCATTTCCAATAAACAATGGAACTGTTTACCTTACCAATATTAAATTGGGTAGTGACGTTCCTGATTCTTTATTACCTGTAATTACTCCTACTTGTACAATTGATCCTATTGCAGACCAATCTTTATTCTCTAACTCAGGCTTACAGACTATTGAACTTACCAATATTTCAAATGGTAATGATTTAAATATTACACCAACTATTACAGCAGTAAGTAGTGATACTTCATTTATTCCTCATCCAATAGTTAGTTCAATAAATATTGATGGTACCGGAGAGTTAAAATATGAATCATCTGATGGAATTGGAGAATCAGAGATAACTCTAACTGTTTCTGCTGATGGTTCAAATGATAAAGTAATAACATTTAAAATATTAATTCTTGATAATAATATAGAAGATGCTATTAACGTAAAATTGTATCCTGGAGATCATAATCAAACAATTAGGGGATTTGGAACATTTCAATTTGAAAATAAGCCAAATTATTTTGACTTTTATACAGAAAATCTTGGTGCGTCAGCAGTTAGAATTGGTTTAATAGGTAATCAGATTGAGCCTGAAAATGACAATAATGATCCAAACATTCTTGATATGACAGCTTTAAACTATGATGCTTTTAATTTTGATTATTATAAAAGATTGAAAGAAGCAGGTGTTCAAACTTTTATTCTCACATCATGGTCTCCTCCAGCATGGATGAAAAGAAATCTTTCAGTTGCTTATGGATATGCAGCGGCACCAAACTATGAAGATACAGATAATATATTGGAACCCTATTATTATGAAGAATTTGCTGAAAGTATGGTTGCTGTAGTCAAAATGTTTAAGGCGAGAGCAGGTATTGATCTTTATGCTATTAGCCCTCAAAATGAACCTGCATTCTGTGAGCCTTATGGTTCAGCTGTGTTTAATCCGGTTGAATTAGCTAAGTTATGCGGAGTAATTGGAGAAAAATTTAATAGAGAAGGAATCACAACAAAACTTTTTATGCCTGAACAAGTATTTTCCCAACATCATTATCCTGTTACTGATTATATAAATGCTATAAAGAGTAATAGCATTGCAGATCAATACACAGAAATTATTGCTACCCATAGTTATGAAAAAGATGGAGTAAATGAAGCAAATCCAACATTTGACGGATGGGTTGATATTTGGAATTTCTCACAACGTTGTAATTACAACAAAGAACTGTGGATGACTGAATCCTCACCAAAAAATACAGGCTGGAACAGTGCATTAGGTTTGGCAGTATCAATTCATGGAGCACTTGCTTATGGTAATATTAGTTTATGGACTCTATGGAATTTTGAAGGAATATATGCAGAAAATGGTATAGTGAATTCTAGTTTTTATATTGCTAAAAATTATTATAAATACATACGTCCCGGTGCAGTTAGATTTGATGCAACATCGGAACATCAGGATATAATGGTTTCATCATTTGTACATGAAGATGACAGAACTGTAACAACAGTTATCATAAATAAAGGTGATTCTCCTAAGAGTGTAAATGTTATAGGTGCTACAATTGATGGTGCATGGGATATCTATACATCAGCAGAAAATATAGATTTTGAATTTATGGGTAGTGAGTTACCTGGCAGCCCTATAGTATTGCCCAAGGAAAGTGTAACTACGTTAATTGGTCACTATGACAGTTTGGAAACTCATATTGAAGAGGAACAAATTCCACAAGGATTTAAACTATACCAAAATTATCCTAATCCTTTTAATCCAACAACCACAATTGAATATTCTTTAGGAAAAATGTCAAATGTTGAGATTAAGATATACAATCTGCTTGGTCAAAAAATACACACTTTGGTAAAATCTAAACAAAATATGGGTGTTTACCGATACACTTTTGATGCTGGAAATTTTGCTTCGGGTGTATATTTTTATAGACTAAAAACTGAACATTATACAACAGTAAAAAAGATGTTGTTATTAAAATAATTGAAAATAATATATTATACACTCTAAATTGAGAAACAAATTTAAAATTTAGAGTGTATTTTCTTGGAACTCTGTCGTTTAGGAATTAATCAGGTTAGGCAATGTCAAAAAATATTATAAAAAAAATAAAACTCCGAATTGAACCTCTTGGAAAAGAAAGAATTGTAAATAAAGGAACTCCACTTAAAGATATAATTTTTGAATATGGAGTTGAGTTTCCATGTGGTGGAAAAGGTTTTTGTGGTGGATGCAAAGTTAAATTGCTTTCCGGAGATGTAAAAGATCCTGAAAAGCATGAAAAATTAAATCATAAACTTGGATTAGATTCAGAATATCGATTAGCATGTATTAGTGAACTTGTGGAGGATATTACAATTGAAATTCCACAACTGGAATCATTAATACTTGCTGATAACACTCCTTTTGCTTTCTATCCATTAGATGGATTTGGAATAGCTGTTGATATTGGAACAACAACAATAGTTGCTCAACTAATTGATTTGTCAACAAGTCAGGTGTTGGATGTTCAAACATCACGCAATCCTCAGGCTCGTTATGGCTCTGATATCATGTCCAGAATATTACATGGCTTAACAGAAGAGGGAAGCAAAGAATCAAAAATACTTATCAGGGAAGAAGTCTATCGCTTAATTACCTTATTGGTAGATGGAAGAAATATAACTCTGAAAAAAATCGTTTTAGTAGGTAATTCTGTGATGCACCATCTTTTTTGTGGATTTGATGTGAAACCATTATCAATGTATCCCTTTGAAACTGTGAATAATGAATCAGTTGAATATTCACCTGAGGATTTGAATTGGGCGATAGATAAAGATGTGAAAATTATTTTTATTCGTCCAATAGCAAGTTTTATAGGGAGTGATATTTATGCAGGAATAATTGCATCAGGAATGGATAAAACTCAGAATTTGACAGTATTAATTGATTTAGGAACAAATGGTGAAATAGTTATAGGGAATAGTGAAAAAATGTTATGTGCTTCCACAGCTGCAGGACCGGCATTTGAAGGAACGAACATCCAGATGGGAATGTCGGCAATGTCCGGAGCAATTTCATCAGTTAATTTAAATAATTCACAAATTGATTATCATGTAATTGGGAACAATGAAGCACTTGGTATTTGTGGAAGTGGTTTAATTGATGCTGTTGCGGTTTTTTTGCAGAATGGTAAAATTGATGCTGGTGGTGCATTAGTGAAAAAAGATGTGAATCTTAAGATTGGGGAAAAAGTTTATCTGACACAAAAAGATGTTAGAGAATTTCAATTAGCAAAAGGAGCATTAGCTGCCGGACTGCAAATATTGGTGAACAAACTCGATAAATCTTTGGCAGATATTACACATTTATTTATTGCCGGTGGATTTGGGAATTTTATAAATCTGAAAAATGTAACGCAACTTGGCATGCTGGAGATTAATGAAAATAAAATTCATAAACTCGGCAATAGTGCATTGATTGGTGCAAAAATGTTACTTTTTACAGATGATTATACATTTGAAAATGTTCTTTCTAAAATTGAGCATATACCATTGGATGCAGATGAGGGTTTTCAGGATATATTTGTAGATAAAATGTTTTTTTAAAGATTTTTTTTACAAATAAGAATGCACCTCAGGTGCTTGAAAAATTACATGATTTAAATCAAGATTAAACAAATAATGTACATCTGATATTTTGGTAATTAACAGGTATGATAATACGGTAGGATTCAAGACATGGGTGACCTTTGTTAATTGTTAATTGATAATTGATAATTGATAATTGATACTGCTCCACCAGTTGAAGTCTCATTTTGTAGATTAAACCATGCACTTCTATTTGCAATTTTTAATGATTGCTTAACACTAAAATCCTGATGCAATCCGTAGAGCATTCCTGCACAGAAAGCGTCTCCGGCACCAACACTCCCTTTAATAGAATCGCTCGATAATTTTTTTGAAGGGACAAAAATCGGCTCACCATTTTTAAATTTGGCGAAACCACCTTCCGGAGAATGTATCACAACCAGTTTATTTACGCCTTGTTCAAGAAGAAATGAAGCCGCCTCCGAAAGTCCAGTATGTAATAATTGATTATTACTTCTGGTTTTTATATTTGAACATTTTGCTGCTTCTATTTCATTTATAATCAGATAATCTATATATTTTAAACTTGGTAGTATTATCTCTGAATAATTTCCAATATCAACTGAAACAAGGTCAGCAGATGTTGTGAATCCCTTCTTCTTCATCGATTTGAAAAGGTGTGCTGCTTTGGTTCCATCCTCTAAATGTTTTGAATCAAGTTTATCAAGAAGCATTAAATATCCTAAGTGAAATATCTTAGCATTACTTTCAATATCATTAAAATGTTTGATATCAAGCAGAGCATTTGTGCCTCTTTTATGAAAAAATGTGCGATTTCCAGATGATTGATCTGTCATAACATCTGTAAATGATGTTGACTCTTCTGAAGTTTCAAAAAGATATTTTCTATCAATATTATTCAAATCTAAAACAGATTTCAAATATTCTCCAAATTTGTCTGTACCAATTAATCCAGAAGCAAATAATGGAAGTTTCGAATCCATTTTTGCTAAATTGACAAGGACATTATGAGGTGCACCACCACCGCACATACTTTCAGATATGATATTGGCAAGCATTCCTTCATTAGGCCAAATATCTATTATCTTAATCAGATCAACAATCCAATTACCGGCACAAAGAATTCCTTTTCTCATCTTTTAAACTCTCCCTATACTTCCAAAAATATTCATTTGTTCTATAACAATATCCTTAATACTTTTCTCTATTTTTTGATTCATTAAGAGGTAATTGTTATATTTTTCCTGAGTACCATCGAAAAATTCTTTAGCAGTTTGTAGTGCTGCCTGACTCATTCCTGTAAAAAAATTTATTTTAGATATTCCAAACTTTATGGCTTTTTTAAAATCGTCCTCACTTATACCGGAACCCCCATGAAGAACGAGAGGAATTCCTAATTCGGAATTAAGTGTTTTTAAACGATCAAAATCTAATTTAGGTTCACCCTTATATTTTCCATGTGAATTACCAATTGCCACAGCAAGTGCATCAACACCTGTTTCTTTTACAAAAATCTTTGCTTGTTCAATATCAGTATATTTCAGTGGATCTGCTTCTCCTACAAGTTCTCCACCTTCCGCACCACCAACAGCACCAAGTTCAGATTCAACTGATACATTATATGATTTACATAATTCTACAACAATTCTGGTTTGTTCAATATTCTTTTCAAACTCAAGATGGGATCCATCATACATTATTGATGAAAACCCACAGTCAAGTGCAATCTTAATATTTTCCATAGTTAAACCATGATCAAGATTAAGAGTTATTGGAATAATTGATTGCTCAATTCTTTTTTGTATCATTGCAGATAGAGCACTGATGTTAAAATAAGGGAAGTGAACCTCAGCAATATTTAGAATTACTGGCGAACTGCATTCTTCTGCAGTTTTTACTATTGCCTCTAGAAAATGTGAATCAACAACATTAAAAGCTCCAACAGCATATTTTCTGGAATTTGCATCTTCTAAAATTTCTTTGAGCGTAATTTTTGGCATAATTAAATTCCCAAATATATTTTGTAATCATTTACT
>JAOZSG010000159.1:0-5474 GCA_029939785.1 Fidelibacterota bacterium
TATTTTATGTGATTATGGAAGATGAAACTATGAATAAAAATATAAGCCACTATTTGGTAAGTGGCTTATTAAAAATTGAATGATAAAAAATCTTTATTAGTCTAAATTTGCTACGTATGCAGATAATTTTGATTTTTTGTTTGATGCATTATTTTTATGGATAATGCCTTTTCCTGCAACTTTGTCAATTACTGAAATTGCTTTTTTGAATAATGGTGCTGCTTCATCAGAAGTTAAAGCAGATCTTACTTTTTTAATTGAAGTTTTCATTAATGATTTATAATGTCTGTTGCGTAATCTTGATTTTTCAGCCTGACGAATTCTTTTCTGAACTGATTTGTTTTGACTCATTTAATAATTTCCTTTATATTTCTTTTTTAAATTTTCTATTTTCTAAAGCGTGCAAATTTATTTAATTTGTCATTGAATTTCAAATAAAATAATAGAAATTTTTAAAGTAATGATAAAAAGTATAGTATTCGTCCTCGAAATCAGTTTAATATTTTTAATATTAATAGTATGTCTAAAAATGCATATACTGTTAAAATTTGAAGTACAAAAGAATAATTATTCAATAAAACTTCGACTGGGATTTCTTGCAAACTTTTTGAAAATAAATATTTATGCGACATTTATTGGTGGAGTACTGGAATTCAGTATTATGGGTATTAAGTTCAAAAATTTTAAAGGGAAAAAGAAAATATTAAAGGAAATAAAAAAAGAAAAACCAAAACAAAAAAAAATAAAAAAGCAACAATTTTTTGATGAAAATTGGAGTTTTAAAAGAAAAATGAAGTTTTCAAGGATAATTATTTCCGAAATCATAAAAATTTTTAATATTAAAAAAATAAATGCAAATATTATTGTTGGTTTCGATAATCCTGCACATACAGGTATTTTTATTGGAAATTATTACTTTTTTCGAAATTTATATCCAATATTACAAAATCTAAAAATTCAACCGTATTTCATAGAAAATAAATTTGAAGGAATTGGCGAAATCCAAATTTCATTTAGGTTAATACTATTTTTAAAAATTGGATATTTAATACTGAAAAGAAATAGTATTATGAATAAATGATTGTAAAAACTCTAAATGTAAAAGTTGAAAAAGTAACAAAGAAATGATTTTAATTTTATAAAAAGTGAAATTAATAAAAAATATTATTATTTTATTGATAATTTAAAATGGAGGTACAGAGATGATAAAAGATTTGGTAGATACAATGCTTGATCGTTTGAAGAAAATTGTTGAGACAGATACTGTTGTTGGGAAACCAATTCAGGTAGAAAGTACAACAGTAATTCCAATCACTAAAATATCTTTGGGATTTGCTGCCGGAACAGGCGGTAGTAAAGAAAATAATGAAGGTGCCGGAACCGGAGGCGGAGCTGTGATTGAACCCATAGCTGTAGTTACAATTCAAGATGGAATTGTAAAGGTTAGTAGTTTGAAAAAATCAGAATCGAATTTGCATAAAGTTCTTGAAATAGTTCCTGATATTGTGAAAAAATTTGATAAATCAAGTTCCAAAAAGGAAAAATAATAGAAGGAAAATATGGAGTCACAAATTTTAAAAAACGTACCGATGTTTTCAGCTCTTTCCGATGAAAATATTGAAAAAATTGCCCCTCTTTTAAAAAAACAAAAATATAAAAAAAATACGATGATTTTAATGGAAGATGATTCTGGGGATTCATTATTTATAATTGAAAATGGTAGTGTGAAAATTACAAGATATAGTGAAGATGGACGTGAAGTGATTTTATCTATACTTGGTGAGGGTGATTTTTTTGGTGAGATGTCAATTCTTGATGGTGAATCCAGATCTGCTAATGTTGTATCTTTAGAAAATTCTGAAATATGTATGTTAAGTAGAGATGATTTATTGGATATTTTGGAAAAATACCCTTCAGTAGCAATAGCATTGTTAGAAGAATTAGCATTACGACTTCGGAAATCGGATCAGCATATTGAAGGTCTTTCTTTAAGTGATGCCGAAAGTCGTGTAGCTATGAGTATTATTAGGATTTCAGAACAATTAGGGAAAATCAAAAAAGGACAGGTGATTATCGAAAAATTACCTTTTCAACATGATATTGCAAACATGGCCGGTACATCAAGAGAAACAGTTTCAAGAGTTTTAAGAATTCTTGAAGAAAAGCAGCATATTACCAAAAATGGACGTAAATTGCTTATTGTAGATTATTCTGAGTTTATTAAAAAATTTGGATAGATAAATGATAATAGGTATAAGATGTTAGAAACAGTATTTCATAATTTTCACTTATTGTTTGGTGATCATGTCGTTTTCAGCGTAGGTCTTTTATTATTTGTAGGATATTTTGCCGGAGAATTAGCTGAAAAAATAAAGTTACCTTCAATTACAGGATATATTATTACAGGACTGATTTTAGGTGAAGGTGTATTGGGTTTTGTACCTAATGAAATGGCTCATAGATTGACAAGTATTACTGAAATTGCATTAGGTCTGATTGCTCTTACTATTGGTGGTGAATTTAGTTTATTCAAAATTAAAAATTTTGGAATCCGAATTTTTATTTTAACACTTTTTGAAGCACTTTTTGCATTTGTTTTGGTTACTTTCATTCTTACTCTGATTGGAATGGATATAAAATATTCATTGTTACTTGGAGCGATTTCTACAGCCACTGCACCCGCAGCCACTGTGATTGTTATACGTCAACTTAGAGCAAGAGGTGAATTTGTCGATCATCTTTATGGAGTTGTAGCATTTGATGATGCAGTATGCGTAATTATTTTTAGTATTGTATTTGCCGTTATAGGTCCGATGCTGGTTTCAACGGGGTTAGAACATGGAGAACATTCTGTTGTGTTAATGGGATTTATCCATGCATTTGAGGAAATTGGATTTTCAATTTTACTTGGTGCAATAAGTGGCTTTTTATTAAATATGCTAACAATAAAAAAATATAAACTTAATGAAATTCTCATTTTGTCAATTGCTATTATTTTTCTAAATACAGCAGTTGCTATTGTGCTTCATTTATCATTGTTAATATCTAATATGGTTCTTGGAGCAGTATTAATAAATATATCACCAAAGAATAAAAGAATTTTTAAAGTAATTGAACCAATTACTCCTCCGATTTTTGCATTGTTTTTTATTCTTGCCGGAAGTGAACTGGATATTTCCGTATTTTCTAAAGGAATTGTACTTATATATGGAATTGTATATCTTATTGCTCGTTTTTCCGGTAAATATTTAGGAATTATTTCAGGTGCAACATTGACAAAAGCTAACTCAAGAATAAAAAAATACTTAGGATTTTGCCTGTTTCCACAAGCCGGAGTTGCAATTGGCCTTGTTCTATTAATACAAACGGCTCCTATTATGTCCGGTGCTCCTCCGGAGGTCAAAGAGAAACTAATATTAATTGTTAATATAATATTATTCAGTATCTTTATAAATGAATTGGTTGGTCCGGCAATTTCAAAATACGGCATCATAAAAGGTGCAGATCTATAATAATTGGGGATGATATGGATATTTTTAAAGTAATAAAAGAAAAATCCTGTTCAATAGATTTTAAAGCAAAGAATAAACAAGATTGTATAAAAAAACTTGCTGATCTTATTTCTTTATCTGTTGAAGAACTTGATTCCGATGCAATATTTGAAGCATTAATGGAAAGGGAAAATTCCGGATCAACAGGTTTTGATAGTGGAATAGCAATTCCTCATGCAAAATTAAAGGGTTTAAAAGAATTTTCAGTTTGTATAGCTGTATCGAAAAAGGGTATTGATTTTGACAGTATTGATAAGAAAAAATCCTTTTTGTTCTTCGTTATAATTGGTCCGGAAGAAAGAACAAAAGAACATTTACAAATATTAGCCCAAATTTCCCGACTCTCCAGAAATAGAAATACACAAAAAGAATTGTATAATGCAAAAAGTGTAGAAGCACTAATTGAAGCGTTTATTCATCATACTTCAGAAAGTATGAAAACTCAAAAGATAACTAAAAAGCAAATGCTTCTTTTTGTTATTTTAAATGAACTGAGATTTTATGACGATATTCTGGAAATTTTTATTGGTCAAGGAATAACCGGTGTAAACATTATTGATTCTTCAGGTGTTAAAGATCAGTTATCAAATATTCCTTTATTCGGTGATTTTTTGAATTTTCTTGGTGATCATACTGATGAACGAAAAACCATAATGGCAATAATTCCTGAATCTGAAGTTAACAAAATCACTTTAAGTATTGAAGAATTAATGGGAGATCTGGACAAACATACAGGAGCAATGGTTATGGCTCTTGATATCCCCTATATTAAAGGTACTTTAGAAGCATAGACCGATTTGTAATAATATTTTTCAAATCAATGATTATTGTTTCACTCAATCTGTATTAATTATATAAAAAAAAATTCATAATTTAATGTTAAAGAGTGAAATAGTATTAATATTGGAAAATAAATGAAAACACTGGAAAAAATGGAAGTATAGTGTTATATTTGACAAATTATTAATATTTGGAGAAAATAGATGATGCCAAAAGAAATTATGACATTAGAAGAAGTTGCTGGTTATTTTCGAATATCAGAAAGAACAGTAAAAGATTGGGTCGGAAAAGGTAAAATTCCCGGTGGAAAACTTGGGACATCATGGCGTTTTAAGAGATCAGAAATAATAAAATGGGTTGATAGTCAGTTAGTCCCACAAAATAAAATGTCGATAAATAAGGAAAGCGATTTATCTTCTTTTATACAAAAAGAGAGAATTACATTTTTAGATGTAGATAATAAAACAGATGCTTTAAATAAGTTGATAAATTTATCTGCTGATATTCCGGGAATCGATAGTGAAGAAGAATTATCAAAAGCAATTTTTAAAAGAGAAGAGTTAATGAGTACTGGAATTGGTTTAGGAATTGGAGTTCCTCATGTTAGATTGCCAAATGTGAAAAATTTTCATATAACCATTGGAGTTTGTAAGAAGGAAATATTAGATTATAAGACAATTGATGACATTCCAATAAGAATAATCGTTATGATAATTGGTGTATTAAATCAACAAAGTCAACATATACAATTACTTTCAAAAATTGCCAAATTATTAAAAATAAACGAAATTCGTCAAAAAATACTATTTGCTGAAACCATAGAACAAATTTATAATATTATCATATATCAGGAGTCTTAATAATGGAAATTAGTTATGGAATATTAGTTGTTTTTGGAATCAGTGTTTTTGGTGGATTATTAAGTGCTTTTGTTGTTAAGAAATTTCGGATTCCTCAGGTTCTCGGATATATTATTACAGGAATTATTATAGGACAGAGTGGTTTTAAAATTATTAGTTCTAATGATATTGCCAATTTGGCACCATTTAATTTTTTTGCTCTTGGAATTATTGGATTTCTTGTAGGAACAGAAATTAAGATTTATACATTATATCATTTTCATTTTTATTTTTCACTATCATT
>JAOZSG010000159.1:5484-7765 GCA_029939785.1 Fidelibacterota bacterium
TTTAGTGTTGGATTTATTCTAATGATAGTTTCACATAATATTCAGGTTGCTATTGCAGGTGGACTTGTTTTTGGAGCTATTGCTTCTGCTACAGATCCGGCTTCTACGCTAAATGTTCTGGAAGAATACAGGACTGCCGGAATTTTAACAGTCACTGTAATTGCAATAGTTGCTTTAGATGATGCTCTTGCAATGACCTTATATGGTTTGGGAACAGGTGTTGCTCAGATGATTGCAGGTGAGGGAACAAGTATTTTTAAAGCTTTATTTCATGTGTTTTTAGAATTATTTGGTTCAATTGGAATAGGATTATTTTTTGGAATTATTATAAATTATATTTTGCATAAAGCAGAAAAACAGGAACATTCAGCAGCTGCTACAATTGGTTTACTCCTTCTTTGTATAGGTATATTAAATCAATTAAATTTAGATATTATTTTGGCTACAATGGCTACAGGGATATTTATTATTAATAAATCCCCGCGTAGAAGTCGAGAAATTATTAATTACATTAAAAGTTTATCTATTCCCATTTATATTTTGTTTTTTGTCTTAGTTGGTGCACGCTTAACATTAGCAGAATTACCATTTTGGCTCTGGATATTAATTATTATATATGTAATTATGAGAAGTGTCGGTAAATATTTAGGTTCATTTTTAGGTGCAAAAATCACAAAATCGGATATTAATGTTATAAGATATACCGGTTTGAGTCTTTTTTCACAAGGAGGAGTTGCAATTGGGCTTTCAATAATGGCAAGTCATCATTTGAGTAATGTTCATGTGACAGAAAATTTGTTTTTAGGAGATGTAATTATTTTGGGAATTACGGCAACCACTTTTTTAGTACAGATTATTGGACCGCCTTGTGTGAAATTGGCATTTTCCCTTGCAGGTGAAACAGATAAAAATATTACTGAAAAGGATATTTTGAAAGCAAATGTGATTTCTGCAAATATGATTACAAATATTAGTCCTGTTATTGAATCAACACCATTACGAGAGGTTTTTAATCTATTCTCAACTGAAAATATTAATTTTATACCTGTTTTAAGTGAAACCAATAAATTATTAGGTGAAATTACAATTAATCAACTAAAAAACACAATAATTGATCAGAGTTCCTGGGATTGGCTGGTTGCATCTGATTTGATGTCTCCGGTTAATGATGTTATTTTAGGAAGCGATAATTTATATAAAGCAAAAAAGATGATTGAACAAATGCATATTGAAAATCTTCCTGTTATAGATGATATTGATTCAAATAAGTATTTGGGTGTGATAAATCAACAAACAATTAAAAAAGTAGTTCGGAAAAACAAATTAGAACAGATTTATAACTGAAAATTTTAATTTAAAGATGATCTTTGATTTAAAATATCAAAGATTAAACAATATGAAATATCAATTTTTATTTTAATATTTTTTCAGGCAATGTTGGCTTTTGTATTTGTTACAGTATTGTTAATAAAATTAAACACGGATCGAACGGATTTTTTTATGGAGCGAGAAGTTCAAATCCGGATTTAGGATCTAATTTTCTATTTGCAGTACTCTCTAATAATTCTGTAAGTATTATCTCGATTACAAGCCAGGTTTTAACACCTTTACGAATACAACCGGCAATAACAGAATCTTTTCTTCCGCATGCAATATGCATATGAAGTATTGGCGATCCAGATTCATTAGGGAAAATGGTTCCGGTTCCTGTAATTTCATGAACATTATCAAGTATCATTTCCATAGGTACGATTTTTTTTGCATGACCATTTTTAGGACCTGATATCAGAATACTATCTTTATCTATTCCTCCAAGAATAATTAAAGATGCTCTTGAAATATTTTTTTTTCGTGCAAAATTCTCAATAACTTCATGTATAATATCACCATCTTCAAGACGTATGACAAAAGTTCTTCCTTGTTTTGCTTCTGAATATTTCATTTATATCTCCTGAGTTTTTATTATTCCTATCAGTATTTATTTACCTGAATTATTCAAGAATAGTCGGAGCAAAAAATAGTAATTTTAATAAAAAAAATATAGCACTTTTTAAATTATTTTGTATTTACTGCATATAAATATTTTTTCCCAATTCAATAACAATTATTTCTGTGAAAAATGGTATGGTCTTGTTAATTTCTTTTCAATTAAAAAAATAGAATAAGGAAAAGTATAATTTAATCAAAAGTAAATTAACCGAGTCCAACTTCGTCTAACTATTCCTTTAACCGTCTGTAAATATAAAGGCAAAAATGATAGAATTAAAAAATATAGTCAAGT
>JAOZSG010000160.1 GCA_029939785.1 Fidelibacterota bacterium
GTTTGGAAGAATATACTTCTATTCGACCATTTTACATGGGAATTACATAACAATAATTCAAAACAGGATATTGCTTTAGTTATACAGCAATTAAATAACAAAAAGAAATTTGCAATAAAAGCTGCTGAATTTGCTGAGTTTATTTATGATGAAGTTTTGAAAAATGAAGTAAAAGATACTGAATTTATCGAAGTATTTAATACAGAATCCTGGCATAGAACTGATATAGTTAAAATTCCAAATGATTGGAATATTAAGGGTAATGCTATTTTAGATGATAATGGCAATATATATCCATTACAAAAATTAAGTACTGGTGAAAATATATTCATCGCCCGAAATATCAAAGGTTTGTCATCAAAATCATTTCAGATAAAAACTGTAAAAATTGACAATATGAATGTTAATATTGTAGATAATCAGTTGGATAATGGTGAAATGAAAGTGAGTATCGATGATAATGGTAATATAGGAAGTTTAATTTGGAATGATATTGAGTTTATTAATAGGTCAGAAAGTGGACTAAATAATTATAATTATGTTAAAGGATCTGACCCAACAAACGTGAAAAAAGTTACAGAAGTTTGGATTAGTATTAAGGAAAACGGACCGGTAATGTCATCAATTATTGTAGAGTCATTTCCAGAAGGTTGTAATAAAATGACACAGGAAATTCGACTTTATAAAGAATTAAACTATGTTGAAATAATAAATACACTGAATAAAAAAGCAATAAGCGGTAAAGAAGCAGTTCATTTTGGTTTTCCCTTTGATGTGAAAGATGGTAAAATAAAACTTGATATTTCCCGGGGAATGATTAATCCGGAAAAATATTTGTCGAAAAATACCTGTAAAAAATTATTAACAGTTAACAAAGGACTGGATATTTCAAATAGTGATTATGGTATTATTTTGTCAACCCCTGATGTTTGTTTAATCGAAATAGCAAATAGATTAAATCATTTGGCAAACGAACATCCAATATTTCAAACAATTTATTCTTATGCACTGAATAATAATTGGCATGCCAATTATAAAAATGATCAGTCTGGAATAATTACTTTCAGATATCTCTTGAAACCTCATTTAGGCAGTGAAAATGCACAGGTAAAAAGATTTAATATCGAGCAAACACATCCACTTATTGCACGAAAAGCCATTTCAATAAATGATGGAAATGAATCTTTGTTTAGGATAAAAGATAATAATATTATTGTGTCCAGTATCAGACCTGTGGACGATGACCATCTGTCCATAAGGCTTTTTAATACTTCTAATAAAATAAAAAAACTAGCGATTCAATGGAAAAAATTACAGCCTGAAAAAGTACTAATAAAAGATGCAGAAGGAAATATGATCAATCTGCCTGAATTAAAACAAATGAAACCTTTTGCAATTTTAGATATACTTGTTGAAAAAATAGACAAATAATCCGGTATTTATCTTTTTAATCCTGCTTTGGTGAAATAATATTCCGGTATATCTGCATCAAACTCGATTGATTCTAAAATATATTCTGTACCTTTCCCTTTTGAAAGTGCATCTTTAAAAGGCATATGTCTGGGAAACCATCTATTATCCTGAAAAAACGCCTCTGTAATTTCAGTTGTTTTTAACAATTTTCCGCTTTTCGCAAAACGTTCTTCTTTGATTGGTAACAGACGTTCTATATCTACCCAAATTTTTCGGGAGTAATATGCAATCTTTTTGTTTTTTGCGATTAATTCCAGAATCCAACATTTACGACCAAGAATAACCTCATCACCCAAAACTTTTGCTTCATAATTATCAATCATACTGGAATTATCTGTCATATCTTCATAAGAAAGATCAGAACCCATTACAGATTGACGAAGTAAATGACCTGAAATAGAAATAATTCTGTCAGTTGGTTCAGGTGTATAAATCCAGAGTTTATTTTTGGTTTTGAGCATTTTTGTGCCTTTTTCACGAGCAGGAGATAAATATTCTACCATAGCAAGATCATTACCTTTTGCCCAGGATTTCGAAGTAATTGTTCGGCTTCTTGATCTTCCGTGAATTATCATTTTTGCAGTTGTAATGGCTTTTTCAAACACCATATTATCATCAATTTTTTGTAAAATCTCCTCAGCTGTTGGTGTTTGACCAAATAAAAATGAGGAAATCATTAATATTCCAATTATAAATTTTTTCATGCTTCCAACTCCTTAAATAGTTCAGCAGTTTGTCTTTTATATATTCCAATTCCTGATAATATTGTTCCCAAAACTGTAGAAAATATACCGGGAATAAATCCAATATAAAATGTTTCAACTGTTATTTGTGCACGGAAAACTGAAGGCATCATCATAGTCGTATTTTTCATTATGGCACCAATATCAATTCCTTTTACTAATAAAGATGCAAAACACAATCCTATTATCGTACCAACGATTGAGCCTATAATACCTATCATTATTGATTCAACTATCATTGATAAATATATATGTCCCTTTGCTTCACCAATAGCAAGACGAACTCCAACTTCACCGTATCTTCTAAGAGCACCAAGTAATCCTGAATTCCATAAAACAACTGACATTATTAATAAAAATATAAAAATCATTATCCCACTAAACGATTCTGCATATTCTATATATGAACCTAAAAATCGATCATCTGCTATACTTTGCATTATTGGGCTAAATTCATCATCTGATTTTAATGTTGCATTATATTTATTTACTATTTTAGTTGCTTTAATCTGGTTATAGTTATGAGTAAAATATCCAAGTAGTTCACTAGTTGCATCATCCATATCAAGCATATTTTGTGCATCAGCAATATCAATAATTACTGCACCATTATCCATTGCAGCTGAACCAAATTCCACAGTACCACTCATTATAAAATTATTTATAGCCATACTTCCATACATTGTTGAACTTATAATTGTGACTATATCTCCCGACTGAATATTTAACTTGTTAGCAAATTGATTACTGAGTAATATCTCACCGGGTTTAGTTGGTAATTTACCCTCTTTAAGAGATTTTCTGATTTTTAGCCTGTCAAGTTCTGCACTGTTTTTTGATAACATATCTATAGCAAGACCGACTGCGGGTCCCTGAATTTTTGTTTCTCCGTTTTCATCCGGAATGTCTATTAATCCGCCAAACTTAATGCGTTTTTCCCAGGTCACATCAGGAAAATCCTTATTAAGATTATTAATGATATTATCTAAATCAGTTAAAGCATAATCATTGGGGATTTGATCAATATTTTCGGCATACCCCTTAGTCATTACTCTAACATGTCCTGTATTAAATTTTGCACTGAATTCTGTCAAATCACCAAAAACGCCTGTAACCCAACTCTGTAATACGACTGTGAGGGCTACACCAATTGATACGATCATTACAGGAAAAAGACTTCTGTGATGATCTCTTAGAATTCCCTTTAATAAAAATTTAATCATTGTACTTTCCCCCTTATTGCATCAGTTGGGTTCATTTTTGCAATTCTCTTAGTTGGGAGAAAACTGACTATGATTACAGAAATCAGTGTAATTGTAGCAGTAATCAAAACCATTCCAAAACTATAGTAAGGAAAAATTTTATCAGAAATTGCCATCCCGTATTCATCAGAACCCTCGGGCATTACCATTCCATTTTTTGCTTGTAAATATAAAAGTGGAGCACCATATAAAACAGCAAGAATTGCAGCCAATACACCATACATTACTCCTTCGACTGTAAAAATTTTTATAACCTGTCCTCGTGTCATTCCTAATGCTATATTTGTACCGATTTCTTTTTGACGGCGAAAAATTGAAAGTACTTGTGTGTCAAATATTGCTAACCAAGCTAATGAAAGTAATACGAGCCACATTACATAACCACCAAAGTTTTTCATTTTGATCATTTCTTTGAATTCTTTTAACAAATAATTATGATCTTTAAATATCCATGAGCCAACATTTTTACGTAAACCATCTTCTTTAGCAGTAATTGCGATAGTAGCTTCACCTGGCATTTGTAACATTGACTGCATTTTGGATAACGGAATCCATACTTGACCATTATCAATAGTTGGTACATTTGTTTTAAAAATTTCCACAATTTTAAGTTCATCTGCATCGAAAACTCCATTAGCATCACGCCAACGTGCAGTTACTACATCTCCAACTTTCAGATTATTATTTTTGGCCATTTTTGTACCAATAACTGCTGGAATTTCTTCCATATTCGTACTGAGTTTTGCCGTTGGTATATTTACCACTGTCTGAGAATGAATAATTCCTTTTAGTAATATGGTTTGAACTCTGCCTTCGGGATAGATAGTCGCTTGAGTAATTAGTATTGGAGAGAGTTTATCTTTTTTGATTTCTGTCTGCATTTTCTCAGGTATTTTTCCATGAGCATCAACTAAAGTAAAAATATCATAAGGATCATAGTTTTTATGCCAAAAAACTCCACCACCGATTTCATCATTTATTGTATCTCTTTGAGCCTGGCGATCCCAACCGGCTATAATTCCTTTATGCCATATAATTATTAAAAAAGAAAGAGATAAAACAAAAACATTAAGCCAGGTTCTCAAACCTGCTCCAATGAGATTACGCCATGCTAATTTTATTGAGAGCATATGTTACTCCTTTTTTGTTTCTCGTTTCTAGTCTCTGGTTTCTGATGATTGAGAGGCTAGAACATATATTAATATTTTTCAATAACTTGTAGAAATCGATTAAGTTTCTTCCCAAGTATATTTAATTTTTCTAAGTATTTTTATAAATTTCTATAACTCATAATTCATCCATTTAGTTTGTTGTTTTCTCCAACCAGTACCCAGTACCCAGTACCCAGTACCCAGTACCCAGCAACTATATTACTTTATCGTCAACGATTTCACCATCATTCAATGAGATTTTTCTACGTAAATAAGTAATTACTTTTTCATCATGAGTAGCAAACAAAAATGTCGTTCCAATATCATTGTTCAGTTTTAGCATAGTTTGTAAAATGTTATGAGAATTTTCTGCATCAAGATTAGCTGTGGGTTCATCGGCAAAAACTATTTTTGGTACTTTTACCATTGCACGGGCAATTGCTACTCGTTGACATTCACCTCCGGAAAGTTGTGCCGGTCTGGATTTAATTTTATCTGTTAATCCGACCCATTCCAATGCTTGTTTTACTGCTTTATCTCTTTCTGTATGTGAAAGTTTCTGTAGTAATAATGGGAATTCAACATTTTCATAAACTGTATATACAGGAAGTAAATTATAAGTTTGAAATATGAAACCAAAATACATATTTCTTAAATTTGCTGCTTGTTTGTGTGATAGATTACCTATAGAATGATCCAGAACAACTGCATTTCCTTCACTTGGAACATCCAATGCTCCAAGAATATTCAACAAAGTCGTTTTACCCGAACCACTTGGACCAACCAAACCAGTAAATTCTCCTGAAATTACATTCAGATTAATATCCTTCAAAGCAGTGAATTTCCCTCCACCAACGGGATAATGTTTTATTAACTGTTGTGTTGAAATTAATGCTTTTTTATTCATTTTTCTCTCCATTGATTAACATGTTAATGATTATATGTTATCCTGAATTGTAATCCATATCCTGAATTATTTTGATTATCTATTGATGACCTTGACTTATCATCTTTGGGATAATAAAATATATTCAAGTTATACATAAAATTATCATAAGTGCGTTGCCATCCAAGATATTGACTCATTTTATTTGATTCCCATGAGTAATAACTTACTGCTAAAAGATTATCAAATAAACTTACTGGATAAGTCATCATAATAGATGAAATTTGTGAGTTTTGAGCAGAATTAAATATTTTGTCAGAGACGGATATATTCATATGCTCAAATAAAACATAAACCCCGTTTCCAACTCCAAAAGTATAGTCAATACCTAAAGTATTCATTTTATTCCATTGGTAAGGTAATTGTTCAGAATTTTTATATTGGTAAACTGATTCAAACCAAAACCCAACAACAATATCCCATCGACCATCAAAACCAATTTTTGTTTCATCATAAGAATTATTAAGTAAAACTGATTTTCGTTTATGAATAGTTGATGCGAATTCTCCAAAAGGAACTGGTATCTGTATTCTTCCTCCAAATTCAGGTGTTTTAGACTCAGTTTTTGTTGCTTCCCAACCTTTTAATTCATTATTTCCATAAAGTGACCAAGCCCAAATATTTGCATTATTTGGAAAATAATATTTTAAAACAGCAGCATATACTCCATCGGTTAATTTTAATGGATCAGTGGGTAACATTTGATCAAACCATTGCAAAGGACGTAGAACCTGAGCAGATCCAAAATTTATCTTTTGTAATCCCAGACTTGTTTTGAATTGTTCATTTGAAATAGAAATTTTGAATCGATATAGATTACAATTTGCTTTCTCTTCAAAATTTGTATATATATTCGCAGAGGTTTCAAAATCTATTATATAATTATTCTGCCGATTTTTCATATATAAAAATCGTGGAATATATCTGACGTTACCTGAAAAATCTTTTTTATCGTTATTATTAAGAATAGTGAATTGGCTTGTTGCCTGTCCACGAAAATCCCAGAGAGATTCCTGTGAAAAAACCATATTTAAACATATTAAAATCAGAATGAATGTATAAATAAGTTTCATATTTAATCTTTCTTAGGTGATGAAACTCCATAAAATATAAAGTTGAAAACCTCCTTAATATAATCTTTATAATCATCATATAAGGAACTTAATTGATCATTTTGATATAATTCATCCATCTTATTTAGTATTGCCAGAAAGAATTCAGGTTTCATATCAGAGCGAATTTCATCTTTTTCCTGCCATCTTTTAATATATTCTATTATTCTTGTATAGCTTTTAATTTTTAAATCAGTTATAATTTTTTTAAAAGACGGTGACATATGTTGAAATTCATCCATAAATTGAGGGCTCATTTTATTTGCCAGATATAATTTAAAATCAAGCATCGCCTGAACTTTTTCCTCAAACGGTGTATCATCAGTATCTATTTTATTTAAAATATCATAACCTTCATCCATCCATTTATTGAAGATATATTCTATTAATCCATCTTTGTTTTTAAAATGTTTGTAGAATGTGACTTTACTGGTTTTAGCAGTTTTACAGATTTCTTCTACAGTTACTCTTTTCATCCCATACTTAAAAAATAGTTCTTCACCATTGTCAACTATACTCTCAAATTTTTTTGTCTTTTTTAATTTAGTTTTATTTTCCATAAATGAAACCTATGATTAATTACTTATAAATGCAAGAAAAAAGTTAACGAAATATAAGAAAATGTACGATTATCGTTAAGATTCATAAATATTGTTTACATAGCAAATAAATGTGGCAAGTGTTATTTTAATGCAATAGATCGATCTTTTTGTAATATTTACTATCTTTAAAAAAAATATTCTTTGTATATTTTTTTTCTATCTGTATATTTGTAAACTTAATATATTTATGAATTTTTATTCATAAATAATTAAAAAAACAAAATAAAATGGCCACTAGCCAAAACAAAAAAATTGAAATATTTTAAAAATAAACTCTAAGTATTGA
>JAOZSG010000161.1:0-4818 GCA_029939785.1 Fidelibacterota bacterium
GTCAAAAAAGGCTGAGGACTATATATTTAAATTTGATGTAATTGGTGATAATTTTACTAATAAATATGATTTATCAGTAAATGTAACAGATAATGATAATGATGATCTCTGTGATGCGGAAGAGATTCTTATAAATACATATCAAGTTGATTCAGTTACTGATATAGATGGGAATGTATATAAAACAGTAAAAATAGGAAATCAGTGGTGGATGGCAGAAAATTTAAAAGTCACTCACTATCGTGATGGCAGTGAAATTCCTATGGTTACAGATTCCTCTGAATGGTCCCAGTTAAGGAGTTTACAGAAAGGTGCATATTGTTATTATGATAATGTAGATACTAACACAAATATTTATGGCAATCTTTATAATTGGTATGTAGTTAGTGACAGTAGTAATATTGCCCCTGAAGGCTGGCATGTACCATCAGATAGTGATTGGAAAGAGATGGAAATGTATATTGGCATAAGTGAGTCGGAGGTTGATAGTTTGGGATGGCGTGGAACAAATGAAGGAACAAAGTTGAAGTCAACAACAAATTGGAATAATGATGGAAACGGAACTGATGAATTTGGCTTTTCTGCTTTTCCTGCCGGTTATCGTGATACAAAAAAATACGGTGATTTAAAATGGGGGACTTACTTCTGGTCATCATCGATATATAATGATACTCATGTTTTACGGTGGGGATTAAATTGTATAAATTCTAAAATTGAACGAGAATATCGAAGCATGCATTATGGTTTTTCTGTACGGTGTGTGAAAGATTAATTTTATTAAATAAAAATTATTTATAATCCAGATTCATTTTGATATGAGTCTGGATTTTTTTTATCAGTATTTACCTACCCAATCCCAAATAAACTAAAAATGTCACTATAACTCCGACAAGAATATTCATAGGGATACCAATCTTCAAGAAATCCCTGAATTTATATCCTCCCGGACCATAAACCATCATATTTGTCTGATAACCTATTGGTGTAGCAAAACATGTTGAAGCAGCAATTACTAAAACAAGAATTAATGCACGAGTATCAATTCCGGTAGATTGAGCTATTTCATGGGTAATAGGAAACATAATTGCTGCAACTGCACTATTCGTAATAATCCATGTTAATGTACTCGTAACAAAAAATAATCCCATAATAATTCCAATATCACCAAAAATATTTGTTGCTGTAATCAAAAAATTTGCAATCATCGATGCCAAACCTGAATTTGATAATCCTTTGGCAATCCCAAAAGAAGTTGCAATCACTATCAAAACATTCCAGTTTATAGATTTTTTTGACTCATCAAAACTTATTATTTTTGTTAAAATCATAAGCAAGGCTGTAAATCCGGCAGCAACAATAATTGGTACGAGGTTACATGCTGCCACCAAAACCATTCCCAATAGCAGAACAATAGATAAATTTGATTTCCATGCCGGTTTAGCAAAAATTTCAAGACTGGATGATACAAGATGAAAATCCATAGAATGATACCATTTTTTGTAAAATCCCTTTTTAGCAAGAATAAATAGAGTGTCAGATGGTTTTATAATAATATCTCCGACTTTCTTATCTATTCTCTCTCCGGCTCTATGTATTGCCAGTATAATTCCATCATATCTATCCCTGAATTTACTCTCGCGAACAGAATGTCCAATCAAAGGTGAATTGGAAGAAACTACAGCTTCAAAAGTACTAACTATATTCGAATCAATATTAGTAATATCAAATTCAGGATCCTGAACTATTTGTAAGCCCGGATTCTTTTGAAGTTCATAAATTGTTTCTGTAATTCCGGTAAAAAACAAGTAATCATTTTCAAGAATAATTTCATCAGGTGATACTGTATTTATTACCTCTTTACCTCTACTAATTTGAAATAAAAACAATCCGGATAAATGTCTTAATCCGGCTTCTTCTATAGATTTTCCGATATTTTCATAATTGGCAAGAACTTTCATCTCAGAAACAAATTCTCGAGTATGCTCTCCTAATTTTTCTAAAATTTCTTTTCTTTCAGGAAGTAATTTATATCCAAAAATTATTAAGAAACCAATCATAATAATTGCAACAGGCAAACCAATTTTTGTAATTTCAAAAAATCCAAGCCCTTTCATGCCATATTCAATTAATAAACCATGAACTATAAGATTTGTACTGGTACCAATTAATGTTACCATTCCTCCTAAAATTGCAGCATAGGACAGAGGAATAAGAAATTTAGAGGATGAAATATTATTTTTTTTTGACCAGTTTTTTATTATTGGAATTAATGTACCAACAATAGGAGTATTATTCAAAAAAGCCGATAATATGGCAACTGGAAAAAGTAGTCTTATATACCGACCTCTCATTGATATATTTTGTTTGCCTAGTAATTGATGTATAGTTCTTTCAAAAACTTGTGAACTTTGAAGTGCCGCACTAATAACAAACAAAAGTCCAACAGTAAGCATTCCTTTATTAGAAAAACCGACGAAGGCTTCATCAATTGTAATGACATTGCCAACAATCAGTAATAGAAGTGAGCCAAACAAAATTATTGGAGGAGAGTAATATTCTTTTGCCAATGCAATTGACATTATTAGTAGGATAGCGGCTGTGTAGTATGTTTCAAACATTGTTTGAGATTAAAAATGTAAGATTAAAAAAAAACATATTTGTCTTCCATCTTCCATCTTCCATCTCCCATCTCTCCCTATTCCCACGGACTAAAAATAACGCCAATATCCTGAAGTTTGCTTTTAATTTTTTCTATATTTTCTGACAGTGATGCATGATCTGATAATTTTTCATCATATTGGAGATCAGAAGAGACTTCTTCCCCAAACCAAATCGTTTCTATTTTATCCGGATTGACGGAAATTTTGATAATTTCCAAATCATCTTGAGTCATATCAGCAGCAGATAAAATCATAATAATTCCGGAATCCAATAAAATATTCGCTACTTCTGCAAGCCTCCTAAAATGTTCTCCACGATTAAGTTTATTGGATTTACTAGGTGATTTCAAATCTGCATCCACACCATAGAGTAAACTCCCAAGTCCGAGATAATATACGATTTTACCTTCTGAAAACAGTGCCTTTTCAAGACCTTTACTCAGTTCCCGTCTTGGTGATACTTTAGGTCCGGTAACAATTATCATTTGTGATTTTTGATTATATCGTTCTGCTCTCTGCCATGGAAGTATATCACTTTGAATCCATTTTGTATTTCTAATAACAACCTTATCACGTGCCCAACTTTGCTTATCTTTTAAAGATTCTCTGATAATTCCGCCACCACGTATTTCATAATTATCTACAATTACAAATCGACTCATTGGAGCAATATCATCAGCTATATCAAATGCAATATTATTCTTTAGTTTTAAGATACATTCAGCAACATCATGGCGTTCTACTTTATCTTTTTTTATATTAACATCTAAATCTGAAGCATCGATGATTCTATTTATTTCCTCAATCTGAACGACAACATCAGTTGTACCGATTTTGAGTTTATAATCTTTATTCTTTACAAAAGCTTTTGTTCCCATCCAAAATAAATTCACAACAATTCGAGTAGATACTTTTGACGATATTTCATCTGCTCTTGTAGCAACTTCACCTCTGGTAATATAAATCTGTTCTCTAAGAGTAAATCCAGTAGCCATTCCTGCACATATTTCGGTTTGTGATTTAGTATTAAAAGATTCAATAGTTTTTACCTTACTTCTTTTACCTGACGGAAGAAAAACTACTTCATCTCCAATTTTTAATCTTCCTGTTTCAACAGTTCCTACTATGATTCTTCTGTCATCACCAAAACGTGTAAATTTATATACACCCTGAACAGGCATTCTGAATGCTTTATCTTTTTTCGGAAGTTCTTTCTGAAATGAATCCAGTATGTCCAAAACAGTTTGACCTTTATACCAAGGCATATTATTAGTCAACTTTGCAACATTATCACCCAAAAAACCACTAACTGGTATAAAACATTTTGGTTCAACATTAATACCCTTTAGAAATTTTGTATATTCTTTTATAATATCATTATATATTTTTTCATCATAGTTAACCAAATCCATTTTGTTAACTAAAACCGTCATTTGCTTTACACCAAGCATAGAAATCATATATCCATGTCTTCGTGAATTTTCCTGTATTCCTTCATTTGCATCAATTACAAGAAGAGCAGATTCAGCCCTTGAAGCACCGGTCACCATATTTTTCAAAAATTCAATATGTCCCGGAGCATCAATTATTATATAATCTCTTTTTTTTGTTTTGAAAAATACTCTTGCAGCGTCAATTGTGATACCTTGATCTTGTTCATCTTTTAATGCGTCAAGTAAAAATGCATATTCAAAAGGTTTTGAGTTTCTCGCACAGTTTTCTTTAACCTGTTCCAGTTTACCCTCCGGCAATGTATCTGTATCGGCAAGAAGTCTGCCTATAATTGTACTTTTTCCATGATCAACATGACCGGCAATTACTATGTTCATTTGCTGTCTTGTTTCACTCATAATTTTCCTCTTTATATTTTATGTTTTTTACAACCATTTATTGTTTAACTACTTCGCAGTTGTTTTTAACTCTTTTTTACCCAGAGTTACACTCGGGGCTATTCATATTATGCTCCTTCAGAGCAGACTTACACCGGATGTCGAATAGAGTTTAGAATGTAGTATGACACAGTGATTATTCTTCCTGCTAAAGAGGTTATCAAACAGGGGTTTGGTAACCAGCGAAAACTATTCATATTTTTTTCATCCAATTCACCAATTTAACCAATTCACCATTTCACCAATTCAACTATTTTAACTAATTCAAC
>JAOZSG010000161.1:4828-5347 GCA_029939785.1 Fidelibacterota bacterium
CCATCATCTTTATCCTGAGCACGCCCAGAACGTTCGGCTATATTTGAAAGTTTTCCTGATTTTAATTCTGTTATTATTTCAGCAATATTTTTTGAATCAGAATCAATTGGTGTTGTACATGGATAACAACCAAGTGACCGATATCGTTTACCATTACCCTGATTATAATATAAAGAAACAGTAGGAATATTTTCTCGTTCAATATATTCCCAAATATTTAATTCTGTCCAGTCCAGTAATGGATGAACACGAACATGAGTTCCAGGAGCGAAGTCTGTTTTAAATTGATTCCAAAATTCAGGTGGTTGATCTCCAACATCCCAATCATTTTCTTTGCTTCTGGCAGAGAAATATCGTTCTTTTGATCTTGATCCTTCTTCATCTGCTCTGGCACCGACTATAACACCGGTAAAAGCCTCTGAACTTGTATCTACTTCATATTCTCCTGAAATAAGATTCAGTTTATATCTTTTCATTTTTCCTGATAATGTTTCTTTGAGTGCCTGTGTTTTCAATAGT
>JAOZSG010000161.1:5357-7553 GCA_029939785.1 Fidelibacterota bacterium
TAATAGTTTACAACATGCAATTCTATCTACATTTCCATCTGGAAATGTTTGTTTTTCTTCTAATGCTTTTTTATTCTGACCAACAATCATAGTCAAATTCCATTCTTGGGCAAGTCTATCACGGTATTCTATCATTTCCGGAATTTTAAAATTTGTGTCTATGTGTACTAATGGAAATGGAACATGTCCCATAAAGGCTTTTCGTGCCAACCAAAGTAAAACTGTACTATCTTTACCAATTGACCATAACATCCCTAAGTTTTTAAAATTTGCATAAGCTTCCCGAAAAATGTGAACACTCTTATTTTCCAATTGCTGTAAATGATCCATTATTTTTCCTTTATTATTTATTGTTACGATAGTTTTTGTTTCTTTTTTTTTACTCACATATAATTTGATAACATGGATTATTTTCCCAATTAACAAATTTAACCAGTTCAACTATCTTATATATACCCATTCTTCTCAAGGTATTCAATTATTTGTATTACATTTTCTTCCAAAGAATATTTAAAAGTTTGAATTATTAGTTCTGGATTTTCCGGTTTCTCATAAGGAGAATTAATTCCTGTAAAATCCTTTATTTCTCCATTTCTGGCTTTTTTATATAAACCTTTAGGATCACGTTTTTCACAGATATCCAAAGGAGCATCTATATAAGTTTCTATAAATCTTCCTATCGGCAAATTATTTCTTATTTTATCTCTATCTTTTCGGAATGGTGAAATAAATGAACAAAGTGTTATTGTACCAGATTCCATAAAAAGTTTCGCTACCTCGCCAATTCTCCGAATATTTTCTTCTCTGTCTTCTTCAGAAAATCCTAAATCACTATTTAATCCATGTCTTACATTATCTCCATCAAGAATATAGACATTACATCCTCTTTCAAATAAAGCTTTTTGAAGTTCTGTTGCTACTGTTGATTTTCCACTACCCGATAAACCGGTAAACCAGATAACTATTCCTTTATGATGATTTTGTTTTTCTCGCATGTCGAGATTTATTTCAGTATTATGCCATACTACATTTTTATTTTTATTCATTGTTCTTCATCTTTTTTAAAAGTTTGACAAAATCTATATCAATTTTTTCTCCATAAATACCAAGTTTAACATTTGGTTTAGTTCCACCATGAAAATCACTTCCGGCCGTCATCATCATACCAAGAGGTTTTACTATTTCGTAAAACATTTGATTTTCCTCTTCGGTTTGATGACTTGAATAAATTTCTACTCCTTTTACACCAATATCTTTTAATTTTAGAAAAAAACTTTTGTATTGCTCTCTATTTTTAAGTTTTAATTGAATAGGATGAGCCAAAATAGGAATACCACCAGCATTTATTATCATTCTTGTTGACTGTTCTAATGACAATCTGGCTTTGTCCACATAGCAAGAACACCCTTTTGCAAGATATTTGTTAAAAGCTTCTTTTATATTTTTTACAAAACCTTTATCTATCATAATTTTTGCAAAATGAGGACGCCCAATCTGATTTGAGCCAGCAACTTTTTGTACTTCTTCAATATTTATATCAATTCCGTTTTCCTGTAATTTTTTTGCAATATGAGGATTCCTGTTTCTTCTTGCATCCTGAACAAAAGATAAACCTTTTTGCAATTCTTTATTGTGAATATCTATAAAATATCCACACATATGCATTGTACCTGGGTTATAATCAATACTGATCTCAACTCCTGGTACTATTTCAACCCCATATTTCTTACCTGCAATATTTGCTTCCTCAATCCCATCAATATTATCGTGATCTGTCAATGCAAGAACCTCTATTCCTTCGCTTGCAGCAAATTTCACTAAATCTGTAGGAGTTAATGTTCCATCTGAGATTGTTGAGTGAGAGTGAAAATCATATTTTTGTTTCATTATTGTGATTCCTAATTGTAAAAAACAACTTAATTACTAATATAAATACTAATAATTAAGTTGAAATGCAAATAATTATTCCAATCATGTTAGATAAAAAAATAGAACACGGATTTGTCGGATTGAACTGATTTGCACAGATATTTTTATAACTCTTATTCTCTGTTATTAGAACTCCTGCCCCGAGATTTAAAAATCAATTAGTTACACAGACGTGATCGTAATATAAATTGTCCTGTTTGTCATTTATTGTACAATTGCTATTTTTTTCGCATTATTAACAATAGTGCCGCACCTAAAGGTGCTTTA